>CAZSXY010000025.1:35667-38984 GCA_964611395.1 uncultured Anaerolineaceae bacterium
CGGCGGCACGTCTGCCGGTGGGACGCCGGGGCAGTCGCCGATCTCGTCCACGTCTTCTTCGGCCACCCACAGGGTGTTGGCCATCTCGCCGCCAGGTATCTGGTCCTTGTCGAGCTTCCACCAGACCTTGCCCTCGCCATCGAGCGCCTGCCCCTGCACCAGGAAGTCCTCGTTGGGCGGCAGGAAGCTGAATACGCCCCGGTTTCGTCCCGGCCCCACATGCACCCGCACGTCTTCGCGGTCGGTGCGCACCAGGCACGGAGCCTGCGCCCGAACTGGTCGCCAGTCGGGGTCGTAATCCTCGTTCTCCTCTTCTGTTATCCGGAACCAGTAACGACCCTCGGCATCCATCACGTACAGGTCGCTGTAGCCGGTCAGCCCGGCGCTGAAGGCGATCCACTGGCCATCCGGCGACCAGTCCGTCGTCGTCAGCCAGCCGCTTTTCTCCGTCAGCCGGACGACGTTGTCGCCCGCCGGGGTCATGCGGTAAATGTCGGCCTCCCCCCCGCGCTCGCTCGTGAAGGTCATGAGCGTCCCGCCGGGTGCCCACGCCGGATACCAGCCGTTCGCCCCGAACAGGCTGGTCACGCGCCGCACGTTGGAACCGTCCGCGTCCATCATGAAGACCTCAGCCGCGCCCTCACGCGCCGAAACGAACGCGATTTCGCGCCCGTTCGGCGACCACGCCGGGTACGCATCCACCGCCGCCTCATCGGTCAGGCGGCGCGGGTCGCTGCCGTCGGCGTTCATCACGTAAACTTCCGAGTTGCCGTCCCGCTCGGACACAAACGCAATCCGCGTCCCGTCGGGCGACCAGGCCGGGTACGAGTCCGGGGCCGGGTTGTCCGTCAGGCGGTGCTGGTTGCTGCCATCCGCGTTCATGACATAGATTTCCGCATTGCCATCGCGCGTGGAGAAGAACGCGATCTGGCCGCCGCCCGGCGACCAGGCCGGGCTGCCATCCAACGCCGGGTTGTCCGTCAGGCGGCGCGGGTTGCTGCCGTCGGCGTTGACGACGTAAATCTCCGGGTTGCCGTCGCGCTCCGACGTGAAGGCCACTTCCCAACGGTTGTCGGGCGGCGAGAAGAACGGGATTTTGCCCGTCTCAAAGACCTTGACCGTCGTCCCCTGGCCCTGGGCATTGATCGGGTTCCCCGACAGATCGGTGATCTCCAGTTGATCCATGCTAAAGATCGCTTCGCCGGGGATCAGCCCGCCCACATGGAGCACGAACAGCACATCGCTCGCCCCCGGAGGTGGGGCCATCGCCGCCGCGACCAGCCGCACCTGTCCGGCGGCGTTGTCGACGGTGTTCTCCGCTTCGAAGACCTGCGCGCCCAGGAAAGGCCCCACCTGCGCGCTCTCGACACGCACCAGCGAGCGGTCAAAGCTGATCGCGATCTTGAAGCCGCCGCAGCCGTTCGCCGGGCAGGTGATCCGCCCTTCGACGACGGCAGTTTCCGCGACTCCGACCTCAGCCGGGCTTAATTGCACCAGAACCGGCCCCTGGGCGCGCCCCATCTGCGCCCCGGCCAGCAATAAAACGAAAAACATCAAACCCCAAAAGACTGACAGGATGCGTTTAACCGTCATAGCCAGACCCTTTCTGCTCAGCCCCCGCAAAACAAGCGGGCGCTCCCCCTTCTGAATGCCAATGGGTACCGTGCAAGCTGTCGTGTTGGCCGGACCATAATCAGGCGAAGATGCTCGCCTATGGCGTCCTCAGTAACATCATATCACAGACTCCGATAAAAAATGTGTTCAAGAGTGCGTAAAAAGTTGTTGCCAGGCATGCCAACCTGCCGGTGAAGTTGCGCCATCTGGAACCCTGCGTTACATTGACGGGCAAAACCCTTGTGCACTGCATCCCGGCTATTTATATCCCAATCGACACTTGTTACTTGTTAGAAGGAATACGATCCAATGTCTATTCGATTTGGCACCGACGGTTGGCGTGCGGTCATCGCCGATACCTTCACGTTTGGCAATCTGCGGCTGGTTGCGCAAGCCGTCGCCGATTACGTCCAGAGGGAAATTAACGACAACGGGGACGATCCGCCCGAAGTAGTCGTCGGGTTTGACACGCGCTTCCTGTCCGACCGCTTCGCCATCGAGACGGCGCGCGTCCTGGCCGCCAACGGGATCATCACGTGGCTGGCGCGAACCGACGCCCCCACCCCCGCGTTGAGCTACAACATCGTGCATAAGAAGGCCGTCGCGGGCATCGTGATCACCGCATCGCACAACCCGCCGCGCTACAGCGGCTTCAAGCTCAAGGCCAACTATGGGGGGTCGGCGGCACCGGAACACTGCAACGTTGTCGAACGCTACCTCGAAGAGCAACAACGCCAGGCACGCGGCCCGAACCTGATGGACTACGAGCGCGCGCTGGAACAGGGCCTGATCCGGCGCTTCAACCCGACCAATACCTATTACGAACACCTGGAAACGCTGGTGGATATCGACAAAATCTCTGGCGGCGAACTGAGCATCGTCGCCGACCCGATGTATGGATCGGGCCGGACGGCCATCCGGTCGCTGCTATCGCGCACGCGCTGCCACGTGACCGAAATTCGCGGCGAAATGAACCCCGGCTTCGGCGGCATCCACCCGGAACCCATCCGCAAGTACCTCGACATGCTCGCCGCGACGATCCAGAACATTCACGCCGATGTGGGCATTGCCACCGACGGCGACGCGGATCGCATCGGCGCGATGGACGGGGCCGGCAACTTCATCGACCCGCACACGATCATGTCGCTGGCGCTGCGCTACCTGGCCGAAAAGCGCGGCTGGACGGGCGACGTGGTGAAGACCGTCTCGACGACGATGATGATCAACCGCATCGCCGCCAGGCACGGCCTGACCGTCCACGAGACACCAGTGGGCTTCAACCACATCGCCGATCATATGCTCAATGGCAATGTGCTCATCGGCGGCGAGGAATCGGGCGGGATCAGCATCCAGGGCCACATCCCCGAAGGCGACGGCATCCTGATGGGCCTGTTGTTGCTGGAGATCATGGCCGATGCGGGCGTGCCGCTGGTCGAGATCGTGGCCGACCTGCAACGCGAGTTCGGCCCAACATGCTACGAGCGCACCGATTTTTACCTGAAGAAGCCCGTGCCCAAGAAGGAAATAGTCGCCCGCCTGAGCGCGCAGGCTCCCGCGTCGATGGCCGGGCAAACCGTGCGCGAGGTGCACACGTTTGACGGCATCAAGTTCGTGCTGGCCGACGATAGCTGGCTGCTGATCCGCCCCAGCGGGACCGAGCCGGTGCTGCGCGTCTATGCTGAGGCGCAGGATCAAGAGATGGT
>CAZSXY010000026.1:0-20353 GCA_964611395.1 uncultured Anaerolineaceae bacterium
TCACCTATTAGGAGGTTCTTGCAATGTCCAAAACTGTACGTTTTATCGTGTTGTTCGCCTTGCTTGTGGCCCTTGTTCCGGCTGCCAGCATCAAGGCTCAGGACAAGGTGGTGGTGCGGGTGACCAACTGGGCCGGCGTCGAAGAAGCCGCTGAGTTCCAGGAGATCGTGGACGCGGTCAACGCCGCTCAAGACAAGTTCGAAGTCGTTTACGAACCCAAGCCCGCCGACTACTACACAGTCCTGCAGACGGCCCTGGCCGGGGAGGAAGCCCCTGACCTGTTCTGGCTTGACCAGGATCACATGATCTGGGCGTGGGACGGCGTCCTGCTCGATATTTCCGAATATCTCGCCAATGACGATCGTGACGTTGCCAACCCAGACGACTATTTCTCCGGCGTGTGGCAAACGGTCGCCCTGGACGATGCCGTTTACGGTCTCCCCTGGATTGCCCAACCCGTCGTGCTCTTCTACAACAAAGGCATCTTCGACGAGATGGGCGTCGAGTACCCGAACCCCGACTGGACGTGGGATGACTTCAAAGAGGCCGCCTTCGCGCTGACCAACGAAGATCACTACGGCTTCACCATGAACGGTTGGCCGCCCCCCTACATCTGGATTTGGGGCTGGGGTGGCGATATCGTCAGCGAAGACCTGACCGAAGCGCCTGTCGATGACCCGGTAGTGATCGAGGCTGTCCAGTTCTACGCCGACATGATCTATAACGAGGAATGCTGCCCGTCGCAGGAAACCATCGCGGAAGAAGGATTCGGCGAGATGTTCAAGGCCGGTCGCGTAGCCATGTTCATGGGCGGCGCTGCCGATGACCTCGACCGCGTCGAGGGCCTGGACGTGGGTGTGTCCGCCGTGCCGAAGGGTCCGGCCACCGGTGAGAACACCACCTTCGCCTGGATCGCCTCCACCGTGATCAACGCCAAGACCAAGCACCCGGACGAGGCATACGAAGCGCTGGTTATGCTGACCGAAGGCATCCACGACTGGAAGATCGTGTCACCGCGCGTCTCGCAAGCCACCGTGGAACACCTGATCGCGTCCGAACCGCGCAAGGAAGCCAACGCCGAAGACATCATCGCGGCTGTCCCGTACATGCGCGGCTTCCGGCTGTTCCCCGGCTTTGGTGAGTTCATGTCGGTGCTGTGGGGTGACTTCTTCAATCCCGCTTTCCAGGGTGAAGACACCGTCGAGGCACTGGCTCCGGATGCCCGCATCCTGCTCGAAGACGTGCTGGCATCGCAATAAATGGGTTGATGATTGACTGACCCCAGCAGGAGCGGCATGCCCGCTCCTGCTGCATGTAGATTGCTAGAGCGTGTTATGCACTTTCGAATCATGATTTTACGCCTATACACGGGGAAACTGCTTCCCCTGGCTCCTGAAGAACAAGCCCAGTCCGTGTTTACCGGACGTTTTTTCGCCACCGGCACGGGGGAATTGACGCTCAAAGTACATAACAGGCTCTAGTGGCCGGTTTTGAAAGGAGGCCCCTCATGGGCGATCCAGGTGCGTTCAACACGTACTACCCCACCTTCTTGCGCTACATAGGCGTCGCCATTGCGCTGGCATTGATCATCTACCTCACGTACCGCGTGCTGCGGCTGTTCGGGGTCAAACATGAGGCGGCGACAGGTTTTTCGTTGATCACGCCCTGGATTGTCGGGCGCGTGGTGTTGACGGCATTCCCCATCTTGCTGTCGTTTTACTTAGGCTTCACCGAATACAACATCCTGTGGGACAGGCCCAAATCACTCGCCGACCCCCTGTTCAACTACAAGCGAGCGCTGTCGGTCAAGGTAGTTACATTTGACAAGGACGAGCGCGTGTCCATCGCCAAACTCGGCAAGCTCAATGCCGAAGGCCCCGACATCGTGCGTTACCGCGAATTCAGTTCGTTTGTGATCGGTGACACTCGCTATGTGATTGCCGCAACCGACATCTTCTTCTTGAAAGCCGTCTCGCTCACCCTACGCTACGCCCTCCTCAATGTCCCACTCGGCATGGTCGGGGCATTATGTGTGGCCCTGTTGTTGAATCAGAAAATCCGGTTTATCGGTCTCTGGCGCACGCTGTATTATTTGCCCGCCGTGTTGCCAGCGGCAGCCCTGGCCTTGCTGTGGTTCTGGCTGTTCGCCCCCCGGAGCGGCCTGATCAACTGGGCGCTCAGCCCCATCTACGACATTACAGACACCACTCCCCTGGGCTGGTTCACCGACAAAGACCTAGTCTTGCCCTCATTCGTCATCATGGGGATGTGGGGCGTCTTTGGGGCCAATACGGTAATCCTGCTGGCGGGGCTGAAGAACATCCCGCCCGACCTGTACGAAGCAGCCTCCATTGACGGCGCGGGGAACTGGGTGAAGTTCTGGCGCATTACCATCCCCATGCTCAGCCCGGCGTTGTTCTACAACCTGGTGATGGGGGCCATCGCTTCGCTCCAGCTTTTCACCCAGCAGGCGTTCATTCCCACCGACCGCGCGGACGGGTGGTTTCTGAACTGGTTCATTTACAACGAAGCGTTCAACTTTGGTCGCATGGGCTACGCCTCGGCGGTGGGATGGCTGACAGCGCTGCTGATCGTTGCCCTCACGCTAGTCATCTTCCGGTCATCAACAGCCTGGGTCTTCTATGAAGGCTCGCGCGACGAATACGCAGGAGGCGGATAATGGCTGCTGAATCCTCTTCTGTCCAGGTCCTCACCCACGACCCGCTGGCTCAGCGGCGGCGGATCGAGTATATCATCAGCCGCATCATCATCTACATACTGCTGCTTATCGGTGCAGCGATCATCCTGATCCCGGTTCTATGGATGGTTTCAACGTCGCTTAAAACGGAGCAACAGCTCTTTACGTGGCCGCCGAAGTGGATTCCGGATCCCATCGCCTTCAACAACTATATCGACGCGTGGGAATCACTCGGCTCGATCGCGCCGGGACTGACCTTCTGGCGCATCATCGGCAACACCATGTTCATCACGGTGCTGGCCATGCTCGCCGAAATGTTCAGCGCGGCAGTGGTAGCCTATGGATTCGCGCGGTTCCGCTTCTGGGGGCGGGATGTGATCTTCTTCATCATGCTGGCGACCATGATGATCCCGCACACGTTGACGATGGTGCCCGGCTTTCTGATCTGGCGCGAATTCGGCCTGCTCGACACCTACGATCCGCTCACGCTGCCCGCCTGGACAGCCTGGGGGCCAGCGTATATCTTCCTGCTGCGCCAGTTCTTCCTGACCATCCCGCGCGATATGGAAGATGCCGCCACCGTGGACGGGGCCAACGCCGTGCAGACGTTTTTCTTCGTCATGCTGCCCCTGGTCAAACCGGCGTTCCTGGCGATTGGCGTGCTGTCATTTCAGGGCAACTGGAACAACTTCCAGGCCCCGCTCATTTACCTCAACACCACGCAAATGTTCCCGCTGGTGCTGGCTATTCAGTTCTTCCAGGAATCGCTGTCAAAGGAAGCCCCCAAGTGGCACTACATGATGGCGATGTCTACGATGATGGCCGCGCCTGTCCTGGCGCTGTTCTTCACCGCCCAGCGGTATTTCATCGAGGGCTTGAATGTCGGGGCCGTGAAAGGATAAGTGCCGTACATGCGCAAGTCATTGGGTCTATGGGTTGTAATCCTGGCCACGCTGGTGTCCAGCGTACTGCCCCCAGCCGTATCAAGCCCATCCGTCAGCGCGCAAGGGGGTGATGCCATGCGCCACGGGCTGGTAAACCTGGAGCACCTGCTATTCCTGACCGAGCCGGTCACGTTCGGCGACCGGGAAGTCGCCATCGTCCACATCTACTCCGAACACCCTGAATACGAATGGGTGGATGCCGCAGGCGAAGGCATTTCCGCCGTGGACGATGTGGCCCGCGCTGCTATCGTCTACCTGTGGTACTATGAGCAAACCGGCAATGTGGCCGCGCTCGAACAGGCGCGGTTATGCCTGGAATTCGTGCGCCACCTGCAAACGGAAGACGGGGCCTTCTACAACTTCGTCGTGGATGCCGAAGGAACCGTCAATGAACGGGGCGCAACCAGCTACAAGACAGTGACGGGCTGGTGGGCGATGCGCGGGTTTTGGGCATTGGCAGAGGGTATCCGCGTTTTCTCGAACGCCGATCCCGCCTACGCCGCCGCGCTTGAAGAAACCTACCTGCGCACCGAACAGCAACTCACCGGCTCGGTTCTCGACAACTACGGTGAATACACCTACCTGCACGGGTTTGCCATCCCGTCGTGGATACCCGGTGGTGCCGCCGACCAGGCATCGATCATGGTGCTCGCGCTGACCTCGTACTACCGCACCAACCCCAACCCGGCCACCGAGGCGCTCATCACCCACGTGGCCGATGGCCTCGCCCAGTACCGGCTCGGCGATAGCAAAACCTACCCGTTTGGCATGCACCCGGTAACCACCAACGCCCCCGGTTACTGGCACGCGTGGGGCAGCCACCAGGTTCACGCCCTTGCCGAGGCGGGCAACGCACTCGGTCGCCAGGACTGGATCGATTCTGCTACCGCCGACGCCGAAACGTTCATGATGCGCCAGCTTGCGTTCGAGCGCATCCGTGAGATGGGCATCTTACCACGGCGGCTCGGACAGATCGCCTATGGTACGGACATGCTGGTGCAAGGGTACATGGCGCTATACCGGGCCACTGGCGACTCCCGCTATGCTCAGTTTGCTGGCCTGGCGGCATCGTGGTTCATTGGGAATAACATGGCAGGCGTCCAGATGTACGATCCCGACACCGGGCGCTGCTATGATGGAATTGACGGCCCCGTCGCGTGGCGCGTCAACCGCAACGCGGGCGCGGAATCAACCATCGAAGCGCTGCTGGCCTTGCTCACTGTGCACGAGGACCCCATCGCCTCGCGCTACCTGAACTACACGACCGTCTCCGTCCGGCCCTATGTGCGCGTCGAAGCCGAATCCGGCAAACCAGTCGCGGGAAAACCGAGCTTTCGCGAGCAAGACTGGACGGGCGAATCGTATTACAGTTTCGGGAAATACTACAGCCTCGGTGCCGGTGACATTCTGGAGGTTCCTTTCGAAGTCCCACTCGACGGCGTCTACTGGCTCTATGTGGCGCTGCAACGCCAGGGAGTCGCCAGCCCGGAAACCACCCTGATCGCCCCCCGCGCCAGCGAACCACCCGTTATCGACGGCCTGCTTGACGAATGGGCTGATGTGCCAGTTTTCTCCGCGAACACGGCGCGGCAATTCTTGCGCGGCGCGGCGGTGTGGCGCGGCCCGGATGTTGACAGCTTCGACATCCAGTTCATGTGGGACGATGAAAACCTGTATCTCGCGGCCCAGGTGCGCGATCCAGTTCACGAGCAACCGGAAATCGGCCCGTCGGTTTGGGCGTATGATGCCCTGTGGGGCTACATTGACGGCACGGGGCGCGGCCAACGCCTGAGCGCCAAGTTCACGCTCGCCCAGACGCCCGACGGCCCCCAGGTGTGGAACTGGGTGGCCTCGACCTGGCTGCCCAAAGCCGAGCTGGCCTGGCAACCATTCCCCAACGGTGACGGCTACATCTACGAAGCCAAACTCCCGTTTCAGTCACTCCGCGTGCGCGATGTCAAGGCGGGGAAAGTGATGGGGTTCGAAGCCGGGCGAGGTGTCGGCGGCGATTCGTTCCTCGACCTGACCGGAGCCGATCCCGACACGCCCGCCAATCTGGCGCGGCTCATCCTGGTCAACGCACTGAGCGATCTTGACGCACAGGGCGGGGCCGAGGAAGTTCTGTCCAAAGGGGAAAACGCCATCGCCTTGAGCGTCACGCTGGACGGCGGCGATCCGGTCATCGTTCCGGCCAACACCGCGCCCGACCGCCGTTACCTGTGGCTCGACCTGGTAGGAGAGGGGCCGGTCACGCTGCAAGCGGGCGAGCACACGTTGCACCTGACCTACGCCGGATTGGAACCCAAGCGCCGCGTGGCCGTAGATGGCTTCCTGATCCAACCGGTAGTCGCCGAACGAGTCTTCGCGGGGCCGGATGGAGTCACCTTGACACTCACCTACGACACGCAGACCGTCACCGTCACCGTTGCCGAGGAGTGATCCCCAATGCGCGAAGCATCGGGCGTCGTCTGGACGACATTCCGCGAGTGGTACGACAGCATGTTAGGATTGGTTACCCTGAACCTGCTATGGCTGGGGCTGGGGCTGACCCTCGTGCTGTTACCACCGGCCACGGCGGGCGTCTATGGGGTTACGAACAGTCTGGCCCATGGCAAAG
Organism: uncultured Anaerolineaceae bacterium; assembly: GCA_964611395.1. Taxonomy (GTDB): domain Bacteria; phylum Chloroflexota; class Anaerolineae; order Aggregatilineales; family Aggregatilineaceae; genus CAZSXY01. The sequence continues at coordinate 6,260 of CAZSXY010000026.1, forward strand.
GCCAACGCCTTGCCGATTTCTTTGCCACCGCCCGCCAGTATGCCTGGCTCAGCATCCGTTGGGCATTGCTCAACGGGGTTGTAGCGGCTGTGTTCGTCTTCAACTTCGCCTTCTACGGATCGACCAGCACCATTGCCGGTATGATCATCCAGGTCGCGCTCGGAAGCGCCGGAATCGTGTGGCTGGGAATGCAACTTTACGTCTGGCCGTTTGTATTTGAACAGGAGGATAAACGTTTGCGGGTGGCCTTGAAAAACGCACTCTATCTCACCCTGGCCGCCCCGTTGTACACGCTGACCCTGCTGGGGACGGTTGTGCTCGTCAGCGGAGTCAGCCTGGCTACCGTCATGCCGGTAGCCGTGTTTTGGATCGGTTTTGTTTCACTGCTCGGCAACCGAGCAGTGATCGAGCGGTTGACGGCTTACGGGAAGCTCCCAGCGCCGTCTCCCGCATCTTCACCTTCAGAGGAGGACTCATGACACACCCCTTGCAATTGACACGCTACGCAGGCAACCCGGTTCTGCTCCCATCCACCCACAACGCATGGGAGACGGACAATGTCTTCAATGCGGCCATCACCCGGCATAACGATCTGATCTACATGCTGTACCGGGCGCAGGGTCTCGACCGCGTATCCCGCATTGGCTGCGCCATCAGCACCGACGGTTATCACTTCAACCGGCTACAGGAGCCTGTCTTCGCGCCGGAAACCGAGATGGAAGAATATGGCGTTGAAGACCCGCGTGTCACCGAAATCGATGGGGTCTTCTACATGCTGTACACGGCCTATTCGCGCTACGGCACGCGCGTGTCGCTCGCCCGCAGCACGAACCTGATCGCCTGGGAGCGCATGGGAATCATCCTGCCCGATGAGGACAACAAGGATGCCTTCCTGTTTCCGGAAAAGATCAACGGGCGCTACGCGATGTTCCACCGGCGGATTCCCGACATCTGGCTGGCCTACTCGGACGACCTGATGCACTGGACCGACCACCAGATCATCATGCAACCGCGTCCCGGCTTGTGGGACAGCAAACGGATCGGCGGCGGCGGGCCGCTATTCAAGACGGAGGCTGGGTGGCTCAATTTCTATCACGGGTTCGCCGACGAGCACATCTACTGCCTGGGCGTTGCCCTGCACGATCTCAACGACCCGTCCATCGTCATCAAGCGGCAGGAAGAACCCGTCCTGTGCCCGGAGACGCCCTGGGAGGTGTGGGGCGACGTGCCTAACGTGGTCTTCACCTGCGGCGGCGCTGAGACCGATGATGAATACCTGATCTATTACGGCGGCGGCGACCATGTGATGGCCGTTGCGTCAGTCAGCAAAGCGGACGTGAACGCCTGGATCGCAGGCTAATTGCCCCGCGCCGGAGCGTCGCTACACGTGCACAATGGGCGCGTACCCTGAGCGGTGCGCGCCTTTTGCTGCGGCACAGTCCGCCGGGCACTACCGATCAGGAGGCGCAAGCTCCGCGTGGCGAAAACACGACACCAGGTGGTCGTTGACCATCCCGCCTGCCTGCATCATGGCATAGCAGATCGTCGGGCCGACAAACGAAAACCCGCGAGCCTTCAAGTCCTTGCTCATCGCCGCCGACGCCGGGGTTTGGGCGGGCAATTCAGCCATCGAGCGCCACGTGTTGACGATTGGCGAACCGTCCACAAAACGCCAGATGTAAGCATCAAACGAGCCGAATGCTTCCTGCACGGCCAGGAACGCGCGCGCGTTTTTGATCGCCGCTTCGATCTTCTGGCGGTTGCGGATAATCGCAGGGTTCTGAGCAAGCTCCGCAACCGTCGTTTCGTCATAACGGGCGATGGCTTCCGGATCAAAACCCTCGAAAGCGTCGCGGAACGCGTCGCGCTTCTTAAGAACGGTCAACCAACTTAGCCCTGCCTGGAACGCTTCCAGCGCCAGCCTTTCGAACCATGCGTGGTCATCATGAACAGGAACGCCCCACTCCTCGTCGTGGTACGGAACATACAAGGGATGGGAATCACCCCAGGGACAGCGGATTCTTTCAGCCATGAACTTCTTTGCCTCCTGCTCGCGGTGTAATGCCGGTTATTGTGTCCTATTTTCGCACCCAACCGGTGTCCGGCGCTCTGCCCACGGCCATCACGTATAAGAAACGGGGTGCCATGACACCCCGTTTTTGTGTGGTTATGCTATTTTAAACGCGTGCGGACTGGCTATTTTTACTCTAGACCCATGCAATTGGCGTAGTATGTGACTGTAGCGGGCCAGTCAGAGAAGATGCCGAGGATGCCCACATCTTGCGCGAGCACGTCGAGAGCCACAAACATGTCGCCGTCGTTGTTGATGGCATCGGTGATCGTCTGGTAGTACCAGCCGCCTCCGCCCTGCAAAGGCCCTGAGCGCTCAAGCGTCCAGGTGATGATATCGAGACCGGCAGCCTTGGCAGCCTTGGCGTAATCAGAGGCCACAATCTCGCCGTTCTCGTCGAGTGTCAGCAGCATCCACATGGGCGGCGCAATGATCTGCACGCCCTGGGCAGCAAGGGTTTCCATATCAGGATCCCATGTGCTGGGATCGTTAACATCGAAGGTCTCAACGCCGTAGCGACCATCGAGAAACACGGCCTGCGCGCCGAAGTCCGGCTCATTTTCAAGCCAATAGAGTACATCATCGAGATTGAAGGACTGCGCGAACACCATGTCCGGCTCGACACCGGCCGCTTTGTACTCGTCGATCATCTGCTGGGCATAGTCTTCCTGAGTGTAATCGCCCTCGTAGGGCATTTCGACACTGGGCGCTTTGAGCTCAGGCGTCATCTTCACCCCCAACGCCTTGAAAAGCTCGATGCTCTCCGCGTGGGTGAGTAGCGTGCCGCCTTGAGCAGCGTACAGATCGGTGCGCCAACTCGCAGTGGCATTCATGTACTCTTCAACGGTGGTCGCAGCGCGGTTAGCCGCGTCCATCTTGCCGCTAAGCATCTTGAACTCTTCAACCGTGAGGTCGCTGGTGCAGCACCTGGCCGACGCCTGCTCAAGCACCTCTCCGGTTTCGGGGTCGATGACGGCGGGGGTGAAAGGTTCGGAGCACTTGGCAGCCAATTCGGGAATAGCAAGGATGTTGGTGGTGGTGTGCAGATCACATTGCGAATGACGACACACCAACTCCCTATCCTTAGTGAAGGTTACATCGCATTCCAGAATACCGGCCCCCATGCGGGCGGCTGCCATATAGGACTCCCGCGTATGCTCGGGGAACTGGAGGGCAGCGCCACGATGGCCTATCGAAAAGTCAGTCTTGAAAAACGGGCCATTGGCGCACTGCTGAAGCGCAATTTTGAGCTCCCCCTCATCCATATCATCGACAAGGTAGAACGGACGCGGCCCAAGCTGCACGCTCTGGCCCGTTCCTTCCGGGTCTTGCGCGTTCACCTCGATCATGAACACGCCCGCGGACATTGCTGCAATGATCAACGTCCCCAACACTAGTCGGAACACTTTCTTCGTATTCATTGTTTTGGTCCTCCTAAATAGAATAGAAAAACCGGTTTGTGGGGGGATGCTCGAAATAAATTATATCATAGTCAGCGGCTGTGTTTGACAATCAAAAATATACATTAGGGGAGCATTTCAGCTTCTGGGCGTGACAACAACAACAACCGGCGTATTTTCGCTCAGTTTCGACCGAGATTGCCTGGAATCTGAAATGTACCCGCCGTGGGGTTCCGCCTTGTCCGAAGCGCCAAACTCGGTGTACAATTATTTTACAGTCTCCCCAGTCGTGCCGGTCAAGCGCCGGAGGGGGCGACACTTGACGCGCGAATTCAGCCAACGAAAGGAGACTGCGGCAATAACGTAACCCTACCCAACCTTCTTTTTCGCAAGATTTTTTTACTCAACAAGGAGCAAGCGATGTCTAAGAAACCACGCCGGTTAGCTATCAGTACTATTTGCGTCATTTTGCTAGTCATGATGGCCCTGCCCGGTCTGGCTGTCACCGCTCAAGACCAGACCCAGATTACGTTTTGGCACGCCATGAGCGGCAGCCGCGCCGAGGTCGTGCAGGCTCTCGTCGATGGCTTCAACGAAGCCAATCCGGATGTCAACCTGGTGGCCGAGTTTACCGGCAGCTACGCCGAAACCCTGACCAAGGCACTCACCGCCGCCAGCGCGGGCGAGGCACCGAATATCGTCCAGGTTTACGAAGTCGGTACACGCACGATGCTTGACTCTGGCGTCATTGTGCCTGTCATGGAAGTCAGCGGCGGCACGCTAGATCAGAGCATCTTCGTCCAGCCGATCCTCAACTACTACGCGCTCGACGGCGAGCTGCGTTGCATGCCGTTCAACAGCTCCACCGCCATGCTCTACTACAACAAGGACATGTTCGAAGCCGCCGGGCTGGACCCGGACAAGCCCCCGACGACCTTCTCCGAACTCTATGAGATGGGCAAGCAGATCATCGATTCGGGCGTTGCTGCGCACGCCATTTCGTTTGGCTGGCCCGCCTGGATCATGGAGCAGATGTTCGCCATGCACGACCAGTTCCTCGCCGACCAGAACAACGGGCGCGATGGGCTGGCCACCGAGCTCTACCTCAACAGCGAGTTTGGCGTCAAGGTGCTGACCGAATGGCAGAAGTGGGCCAATGACGGCGTCCTGTTCTACGGCGGGCGCACCTACTCGGCCAACGACCCGTTCATCGCCGGTGAATTTGCCATGCTGGCGCAGAGCACATCGAGCCTGGGCGGCATCCAAAAGAAGGTTGACTTCGAGCTTGGTACAGCCTTCCTCCCCGTCCTGGACGGTTATGAGCGTGCCGGGAACAATGTCGTTGGTGGCGGTTGCCTGTGGACAATGGCGGGCAAGTCGGACGAAGAATATGATGCCGCGTGGCGTTTCTTCCAGTATCTGGCCGAAACCGAGTCGGCCATCACCTGGCACAAGGGGACGGGCTACTTCCCGGCCACCAACGCCGCAGTCGAAGCGCTGGAAGCCGAGGGATGGTTTGACGAGAACCCCAACTTCCGTACCGCATTTGACCAGATCCTGGCCGGTAATGACACGCCAGCGGCTCGCGGCGCGTTGCTGGGAGACTTCGTGATCATCCGTGACATTGTCGGCTCGGCCATTGAAGAAGCCGTAGTCAACGGTGTCGATCCGCAAGAGGCGCTCGACACTGCCGTCGAAGAATCCAACCAGGTTCTGGAAGACTACGCCAGCCTGGTGAAATAACGAATCATGGCGTCAGGGCTGCGGCCATTGCGCTGCAGCCCTGGTTATGCCCCAACGTTCATCGAGGAAATTACGTTGAATCCAGCTTTTCGAAATCGCTTCCTGCCCTATCTATTACTGGCACCGAGCGTCATTCTGGTGCTCGTGTTTTTCATCTACCCGGCAGCCCAGAGCGTGCAGTTGAGCCTCTACCGCGTCAACCGCATGCGGGATGTCAAAATCTACGTCGGCCTCGAAAACTTTGACCGGCTTTTCCACTCTAATGTCTACATCAACTCCCTGACCATCAGCGCCAAGTTCACCATCGCCGTTGTATTCTTTGCTCTGGTGATCAGTCTGGCTTTGTCGGTGGGGGCCAGCCAGTCGATCCGGGGCTTTGGGGTCTACCGGACGCTACTGATCTGGACATACGCGCTTTCCCCCGCCATCGCTGGCGTCATCTGGGCACTGCTCACCGATCCGGCCATCGGCGTGTTGACCGACCTGTTAGAAAACTTCGGAGTGTTCTTCAACTGGCGGCAAGGCAAGACCGATGCGCTCGTTTTCGTGACCATGGCCGCAACCTGGAAGATTCTAGGCTACGATATCCTGTTTTTCCTGGCGGGACTCAAGAACATACCTCATGACGTGCTCGAGGCCGCCGCGCTCGACGGCGCGAACGCCTGGACGCGCTTCTGGCGCATGACGTTGCCACTCTTGCGCCCCACCATACTGTTCTTGTTGATCATGAACACCCTATACGCCAGTTTTGAGACGTTTGGCCTGATCGACATCACGACCGAAGGCGGCCCCGGCAAAGCCACCGACCTGCTGATTTACCAGCTTTACCGGGATGGCTTCAAGAGCACCAGCCGTATCGGTCTGGCATCGGCCCAATCGCTCGTGTTGCTGGCCATCGTAGCCACGCTGACCGTCTTCCAGTACCGCTTCATCAGCCGCAGGACGTATTACCAATGAGCACTGTCACAACGAGCACATCGACCGAAAAAGTTGTCTACGAAGCACGCTGGCGCCACCGGTTCAAGCCGATCATCATGCACGCCATCATGTTCACCGCCGTGTTCCTGGTCACGTTCCCGTTGATCTACGCCGTCATTCTCAGCACGCAGTCGTCCGGCGTGGGCAGCCTACGGCCTGGCACGGCAGTGGTCGAAAATTTTGAAGAAGCCTGGCGGCGTGCCGATATGGGGATGTTGATGCGCAACACGTTCATCGTGGCGATGGCCGTCTCTCTGGGCAAGATCGCCCTGAGTATTCTGGGTGCATACGCGCTAATCTATTTCAGGGTGCGGGGCGGCATGATCATCCTGGCCCTGGTGATGCTCACGCACCTGTTGCCGCTTCCCGTGCGTATCGTCCCGACCTATGATCTCTTGACTGAGCTAGGCTGGGTCGACACCTTCAAAGGGCTGACCGTCCCGTTCTTTGCCAGTGCAACTGGCTTGCTGCTCTTCCAGCAATTCTTCCGAACCGTCCCCACCGACCTGGTGGACGCGGCCCGCGTGGACGGAGCCGGACCGTTCCGCTTCCTGTTCAGCATTCTCATTCCCGTGTCACGGACCAACATCGGTGCGCTTTTCCTCATCGAGTTTATCTACATGTGGAACCAGTACCTGTGGCCGTTGATCGTGGCCAATTCCGCGCGCACACGCCAGGTTCAGATCGGCATCAAGCAGTTGGTCGCCACCGACTCGGTCATCGAATGGGGCATTCTGATGGCAGGGGCGCTCATGGTGGTCATCCCCCCGTTGATCGTGCTGTTGCTGCTGCAACGCAGCCTGATGTCAGGACTCAGCGCGTCGACGGAAGACTTCTAATGTCCATGCTTGATGATGGCGTGCGTGGCTTTCTGCTCGATATGGACGGCACGTTCTACTTGAGCGATCGCCTGCTGCCAGGAGCGAAGGAGTTCGTAGACGTCACGGCCCGGAACGGCCTGCCCGTCTTGTTCCTGTCCAACAATTCATCTAAGAACCGGGCCGCATACGTGCGCAAGATCACGGGGATGGGCGTTCCCATCACGCCGGAGCAGGTCTTCACGTCCGGTGAGGCCACGGCGCAGTACCTCGCGACCCTTGCGCCCCCCGGCACGCCCATCGCCGTATTCGGCACGCCCGACCTGGAGCAGACCTTCCGCGACGGCGGCTATGTGTTGGACATGGATCAACCGGCCTACGTCATCCTGGGCTTCGACACCACCATCGATTACGCCAAACTGACCCGCCTGTGCGACCTGATACGGGCGGGTCTGCCGTACATCGCCACCCACCCTGACTTCAACTGCCCGGTCGCGGGTGGGTTCATCCCCGACATCGGCGCAATCATGGCCTTCGTCGAAGCGTCCACCGGGCGGCGGCCCGACACCATCGTCGGCAAGCCCAACCGCCCCATCCTCGACATGGCGGCGGCCCGGCTGGGGCTTCCGCTCGAAGCGTTGTGCATGGTCGGCGACCGTCTCTACACCGATATCGCGATGGGCCAGACCGCGCCGATCCGCACCGCGCTGGTGCTCAGCGGCGAAACGAAGGCCGAAGATATTCCCGCCAGCCCCTTCCAACCGGACTACGTGTTCGAGAATCTTGGGGAACTAACCCGCCGGTTATTGAGCGGTTGAGGTGGCTGGTGAGTCGCCTCACCACTCACCCATCCGTACAGGGAGGCGCTGCGGTGTGTGGCGTGCGCCTTCCGAAATCGCCACCGGTGTGACCACCGGCGCTGGCTCGTCGGGTATCGCCACCTCACTGCCGTTGCGCAGGGCGCTATACGCCGGAGACATGATCTCGACGCCCGCTATGTGGAACTCATCGAGGATGTTCTGCCGCAGTTCCGACAGGATGGCCGGCATCAACGCCGGCTCGTCGGTGTACGCATTGATCTCGTAGGCGACGTAATAATCATCCAAGCTGGTTTGCAACACAAACGGCGGTGGGTCGGGCAAGATATGTGGCGTGCGGAGCGCGCCGCCAATCAGCAATTCCTGCACCTGCCGCCAATCCACGTCATAGCCGATGGTGACACTCGTGTGTAGGATCAAACCGTCCGACGACGCTAGCGCGCTGAAGTTCACAACGCTGCTGTCCAGCACCATGCCATTGGGAATCGCCACCTGCTCGTTCTTGGGCGTCTGGATGCGCGTCACAAACAGACTCTTTTCCACGACAATCCCCTCAGCCTCGCCGATGCGCACGCGGTCACCGATCTGAAATGAGCGCGTGTAGGTCAAGACGATGCCTGCCGTCATGTTCTTTATGGCGGACGTGGACCCCAGCGAGACCAGTAACCCAACGAAAAACGAGATTTCTTCGAAGAATTGCGAGTTCGCGCCGGGCAAAAGCGGCACAATCATGAACGGGATGAACACAAAGACCAGCATCCGCACGATCTTGTACGTTGGCTCCGCCCAATCCGGGTAAAAGTCGGGCAGCACGATGATGCGCGCGCCCACCGCGTGGAAAAACAGGTGGACGATCTTCAGCGCATAGCGCGTTACGAGCAAGATGATGCCGATCTGCACCAGGTTAGGCAGATAGTCGATCGTCGCCTGCCCCATCGCCTCAAGCGGAGTCAGCACCATCACCTGAATCTCACGAGCCAGTGGCGCTGCTTCCGGATACAGGCTCAGCAGCCGCGAGAGATACATGCCCCAGACGGTGATCGTGGCGAAAAAGCGTCCCAGCCGGGCCAATAGCAGCATCGAGTCTTTGATCTGTCCTGCCGAGACCACTTCGAGCCGCTGAATCTTCAAGGCCCCGTGTATCCGCACATGCAAGGATTCGACCAGTTGCTCCGCGCGACCGAACAACAGGCGCGTGGTGATCAGCGCCGTGACCAGCCCGGCGGTCGCGAGCGCGGCCAGCAACACTTCGATTTCTACCGGCAGGGGTCGGTCGCCGGAGCTTCCAGGGGAAAGCGGCGGTTGTAACAAAGCCAGGGCGGCCATGATAGTCAACGCAATGTAAAAACCGGTTCGGCGTAGAGCAAACATGCTGGCTCCTTCACACGGTGAACATGAGCGCGAGCGATAGTCGCTCACTCCGTATCCCTCAATAGCGCTTGCCCCCCAAACGTGAAATCGCGTCGCCGGTAGCCTGCTCCGGTCGCTACCCAAGACCCCAAATGAACCCTTCAGGGAATCATTACGAACAACAGGGGTATGAGACAGGAGAACTCAACGAGGAGTTAAGAAGAATGGTCGAAACAACACAGATGGCTTCAGGCTCGCCAACACCTGCGCCCAATCGCATAGCAGCCGACCGAAGCAGGCCGGGTGCATTATGAGTGTGCGCTCAGGCGCGGAACCCCCTGCAGGACCCGTTCCGATCCGGCCCGACGCGCCCTCTTTACACTTTTCACGCACGTTCCCACTATACTGGAGCTATGAGCGCATGACAATAGTAGAACTGTCCCATGCGGGCGGGGTCGCCAGGCGAAGCTTCTGCGCAAAAACACGCACCCGGCGGTTGTGAGTTCGCGCCGCCGGGCTGGTGGTGAAGGCTCACTTATGAAGAACGCTCGGTGTACGCGGGTAGCGTAAGACAGAATGCCCCGCACGCGCCGCGCGAGGCATTCCCATGTGCCGGGTAAAGGCACGTGTCTAGACGTGAAGTACCATCTTGCCGAAATGCGCCCCGCTTTCCATCGCGCGGTGCGCTTCGCGGATATCTTCCAGGGCATACTGCGCACCGATCACGGCCTTGAGCTTGCCTTTGAACAGCAATTGCATGACCGTCACAAAGTCGGCGTGCGGCCCCATCGTGCTGCCGATAATGCTCAGGTGCTTGCCAAAGAGATAGCGGTTATCGATCTCAAACTTGGCTCCGCTCGTGTTGCCAACCGTCAGAATGCGCCCGCCACGCGCTGCCGCCCGCATGCTATCCTTGAACGTGGCCGCGCCCACATTATCCACCACCACATCGACGCCGCGCTTGGCTGTGAGCTGGTAGATCGCACGTGACCAGCCGCCTTCAACATCCCGCTGCACAACCGCGTCCGCGCCAAGCGCCCGCGCCCGCTCAAGCTTTTCCTCGGTGCTGCCAACCACGAACACCGTGCAACCGGCCAGCTTGGCGATCTGGATGCAGGCAGTGTTCACGCCGCCCCCCGCGCCGACGATCAGCACTGTCTCGCCCGCGCGTATCCCACCGCGCGTGATCAGGCTGTGCCAGGCAGTCACGAAGACCAGGGAGGCTGCCGCCGCTTCTTCGAACGAAACATGCTCCGGCAGCGCCAGCAGGTTGCGGGCCGGGATCGTGATGTATTCGGCCTGCGTCCCGCTGATATGCTCGCCGAGAATGGCGAAATGGATGCAGCGATTTTCCTGTCCAGCGCGACAATAAACGCAATGCCCGCAACTCACGGTTGGATCAATCGCCACGCGGTCCCCGACCGACCAGCCGCGCACGCCGTCGCCAAGCGCATCGACCGTTCCCGCCGCATCCGCCCCCAGGACGTGTGGATAACTCAGCTTGATCCCCGGCCACCCGTTGCGCACCCAGATATCGAGATAATTCACCGCGGCGGCGGCGACCTTCACCCGGACTTCACCCGGTCCCGGTTCCGGCACCGGATGGTCGGTCACAACCTGCAACACTTCGGCAGGCCCGTGCTCGTGCAACACAACTGCTTTCATCGTCATTAACCTTTCTTTGCAAAAGTCCAGTAACGATCTGCGCCAACTCTCGCCCCCCTATGTCCGGCGATCCGTGCGCACATGCGGCAACACCACAAACGTGCCAACGGCGTGCCCCACCAGGCGCTCATCGCCATCGTAGAGGCGCGCTTCCGCGACATCCTGCCGCCGTCCGGTTTGAAGCAAAGTGCCCACGGCGCGAAGCGACGTTTCGTAGACCGGCTTGAGCAGGTGCACCGTCAAATCCGACGTCGCCACCCAGATCGAGTCATCGTGGGCCGCTGCCGACGTGAACCATGCCGCCGTGTCCAGCAACGTCATATAGACGCCCCCGTGCACCCCATCCAGGCCATGATCCAGCCCTGGGTTATACGGCAGATCGACGATGGCGCGGCGCTCGTCATCAAACGAAAGCGTCATGCCAAACGTGCGAGCGATGCGCGCATGGTTGTTGAACATGTCGAGCAATTCAGCAATGCGTTTGTCACTCACTCTCCATTTCTCCTGCTTTGCCAGAATGACCGATCAGCGCACATTAAAATCGACGGCGGCCTTGCTGTCACCATCAATGAGCAATTCCAGGCGGTACGCTCCCCTTTCCCAGCCATCGGCGGGCGGATCGGCAACAAATGTCAGCGGGCCATTGGCGGCCATGATCTCCTGCTCGGCAACGACTTCTTTCCGCTGCCCCGTTTCGTCCTCAAAAACACGGTACCACACGCCCCTGACCAGCACCGGATCGGGAGCATCTTTGAGATCGGCCAGGCACACAAACGAATCCTCCGGGGCATACACGCGAGCCCGCGCGGTCTCGCGATCGGGTTCCTTGTAGAGTTTGACGTTCGCAAAATGCGCGGTCGAAAACTCGATAGTGCAAGCAAGGCTCGCTGCCAGCAGCGCGCCTGCCACTACCCACACATACCAAAATCGGGGTCGCATAAACAAAGCTCCTCAGCGGATGGCTACCGCGGCGTTCTAGGCTTTAGCATACCCGCTCATCGCCGTTTGGCAACCGAAAACGGCATGGCCCAGCGATCGTTGGTCGCGCGTGTCCTCCCCGCGCAAAAAATCGCATGAGCGTGCAGCGGCGAGTGTGGTATGATCGCCGGCGAAACATCGCCGCAGGAGGGATACTGCCTATGATCGCTCGCCGCATCCGGGGGATTCTGATCATTTGTTTCGCCGCGCTCGCGGCACTGTTGGCGCACCCAACACCGACCGCACGAATCGCAGCGCAAAGCCCGTGCGATGGGCTGGTCGCGCCACGCCTGCAAACCAGCGGAACCGCCCGTGTTACATCGATCTATGGCCTGAGCCTGAAGAACCGGCCCGCCACCGGCGCGGCGGGCGCGACGGAGCTGGCGTTACTGCCCTTTGGAACGGTCGTCACCGTGATGGACGGCTATACATGCAATTTCGGTTATGTGTGGTGGCAGGTGCGCCTGCCAGACGGCACAACCGGCTGGATCGCAGAGGGTAGCGCCGGTGAGTATTTCGCCGAGCCTTTCTCAGACAGGTTGAACCTGTTCCGCCCCAACGATGACCGCACCCGCATCGATCGCTATGCCGTGACGCGCGACGGCACGGCTGAGTATCGCGGCTCGTTCGCGGTTACGCTCCCCCCGGTCACGCCCGGCGACGTATGGCAACAGGTCGAGATCGACCGGCTCGCGGAAGCCCTGGAGACGCTCCGCACCGAGTGCCCAGATAGACTAGGCAATTCACCGCTTGCAGGTGTCACGGCGCTGGACGACGCCCTGCGCCTCTCACTGCCCCCATCGGAGTATGACTTTTACCCGTCACCAAGCGGAGAGCGTATCCTGCTGGTCAGGCACTATCACCTGCTCGTCCCGCGTTGCGATACGGTCATCCCGGAGCGCGTGGGGATCAGCACCGTGAGCGTCCTCGATGCCACCGGTTCCGAAACCGCCTTGTTTCCGTTTCCGCAGCATGGCTCCGTTCCCCCATCCCAGGACACCTACGCCGAAACCGAACCCGATCCCTGGTCGGTTTACCTGGACGAAGTGGTGTGGTCGCCCCATGAAACATACATCGCGTTCGTGGCCGCCTACCGCGACCGGTGCGAGCAGGCATGCTTCCGCTTCCACATCTACATCGCGAATCTGGACACGGGGCAACTCACCAACATCGGGGAGGGACGTCACCTGGCCTGGACGAATGGGGGCGAGGGCATCAATTTCTTCCGCCTGTCATGGACCGGTGACGGACGGCAGAAAGCGCACCTCTATACGAGTCGCGCTGACGGTTCCGCGTTGCAAGAAATCTGGTTACCGGGCGGCGCGCACTATGTCTCGCCCGAACAGCGCGCGCTCAATCTCCCCTGGAATACGAGCGGCACACGCGTTATGGTAGCCAACGCGGGCATGGCCGAAGTGATGTTGTTCAAGCTGGACGACCGCGCCTTTACCCCTCCCGTCACAGTGCCCGACCGGATGCCGCAGCTTAACCGCCTGTCGGTGCATATCATCCGTGGGGAAACGGCGTTCTTGTGGACAACCATCAGGGGAAACTTTGTCATTCAAGACGTCCGAACGGGTCAATGGCGCGACCTCAACAGCGAGGTAGCGTCAACCGGGATCGCCCCCCGCCGCGTGGAACCTTTCGCCACCGGAGACGCTGCGCTGGTGACTATGGCAGACGGTACAGCCTACGTGCTCGACCTGGTAGCCGACCGCCTGATTCCCGTCACCTTTGAACGCCCGTAACAATCCGCCCCCAGTCAGGTGACACGGCAAACCGGGGCAGATGTGGCGTGACGGCCTGCTGCCCCGGTTGTCTTTTCTTGCTGCGCGTGCGCTACGCCTGTGTCGCCGTTTCTTTGCGGACGGCCTCGACTGCCACCGGAATCGTGAAGTGGAACGTGGAGCCAACGTTTAGCTCGCTTTCCACCCAGATAGTCCCGCCGTGCAACTCAATCAATCCCCGCGTGATGGTCAGCCCCAGGCCGGTGCCGGGTTGCTCGCGGACCGTGGGGTTCTCCGAGCGAAAATACGGCGTGAACAGGTGGTTCAGGTCATCTTCGCTCATGCCAATGCCCGTATCCTGCACAGCGCAGTGGATCACTTCGGGCGCGCCCTGCGAATCCCACACGTTACGGGTCGCGCGCGCGATGATCGTCACCCTGCCGCCGGACGGCGTATACTTGTTCGCATTGGAGATAAAATTGGTCATGATCTGGATCAGGCGGTTGCGGTCAGCCGCCACCAATGGCAGATCGTCGGGCACATCCA
>CAZSXY010000026.1:20453-24368 GCA_964611395.1 uncultured Anaerolineaceae bacterium
TGGATCAGGCGGTTGCGGTCAGCCGCCACCAATGGCAGATCGTCGGGCACATCCATGACGACACGCTGCTCTTTCTCATCGAGCATCCGCCGGTGGGCGCGGAGCGTCTCATCCAGCGCATCCTTAAAGTCCACAGAGGTAATTTCCAGGCGCAGGTTGTTGGTCTGCTGCTTGGCCAGGTCGTTGAGATCGCTCACCAGCGTTTCCATGCGCGCGACGTTCTTGAAAATGGTGTTCAAGAAGTCCGACTGCTGCTCATTGACCGGCCCCACAACCCCCTTGAGCAGCAAGTCGGTATACCCTTTCAGGCTGGTCATGGGGTTCTTGAGTTCATGCGCCACAAACGAGACAAACTCGCTCTTCGCCTCGTTGGCCCGCTGCAACTCGGTAAAAAGCTGCGAGTTGACGATGGCAGGCGTCGCGTGTTCCGCCAGGCGGGCCACAAAGTCCAGGTCCAACAGGTCCAGCCCGCCTTCGCGGTCGGTCTCAAGGATCAGGACGCCGATGACCTGCCCCGCACTGCTCAACGGCACCGTGATTTGCGCGACGCAACCCGGCAGGGTCTCGGTATAGTCAGCGTCATGCGCCAGATCGGTGAACAGCGCGGGCGTCGCCGTGCGCGCCACGCGCCCCAGCACCCCCCAGTCGATGGGAAACACGCTAGGCTCTGACTCAGCATTGAACGGCGAGTCGGGTGGATAGCCATACGACATCACCAGTTGCAATTCGTTACGCTCGCGGTCACGCATGAACAGCGCGCCGGCGCTTGCCCCACTCTTGCGTAGCGCCCAGTCCATCGTAATATCCACCACGCGCCCCAGGTCGAGCGTGCGGTTGAGTTCGTGGTCGATGCGCTGCATGGTATCAAGCTCCTGGACGCGCAGCGCAAGCTGCTGGTCGGTCATGTCGAACAGGCGCGCGTTTTCGATGGCGATGGCGGCCTGTCCGGCAAACGTCGCCAGCATTTCGGCATCTTCTTCGATGAAAATGCTACCGTCCTGCTTGTTGAGCACCTGCAGCACACCAATAGCCCGCCCCCCCACCATCAGCGGCACAGACAGAATAGCGCCGGAGCGAAATTCCCGCTCATCGTCCGGGTTGGCCGCTTCCAGATCGGCTTGCTCCTGGGCCGGGTGAATGTCACCGTACCAGCGCGAATCACGCACCGGGTCGTTGACGATAATCGGCGCGCCGCGCTGGACGGTCGCTCCGGCCAGCCCGGTTCCTGCCGGGAGCCACGTGCCGACCAGTTCCTGACCGCCCCCGCCGACCACAACATGAAACTCAAGGTCGCCGGTCTCCTCATCGACGAGCAGCAGGCTACCCGCCTCGGCGTTGAGAATCTGGACGGCGTTCTCGGTGATCAGTTGCAGCAACCGGTCCACGTTGCCCATCTCGGACGCAAGCTGGTTGGCGATCTCATTGATGGCGGCAAGCTGGCGGGCGCGTTGTTGCGTCTTTTCGAAAAGCTGGAGCTTGTCGATGGCGCTGGCAGCGAGATTCGCAATATCCCAGAAAAGGTCTTGCTGGTCGTCGCTAAACATCACCCCCGGTTCGGTAGTCGCCGCCACCATCACCCCCAGCACGCCTTCGCCGGTGTCGGCCAAAAGGGGCACGCCCATCCACGCTTTCAAGCGAGGGTTCTCCGGCGGGGTATGCGGATCGCGTGCCAGCGATTCCCGGACGTAATCGTCGGTGCGCAGCGTCGCCTGCGTGCGGGCGATTTCGCTAATCAGGTCGCGCCCCATGCGCCAGCGCCTGCCTTCCATCTCAGGAATGCGATCGTCCCCCTCGTTGTAGAAAACGTAATACAACTCGTCGGTGTGGGAGTCGCGCAGGGCAATATAGAAACACGGCGCATCGATCACGCGCAGCGTTTGCGCGTAGATGAGTTCCAGCAGCGTGTCAAAATCAATGGCAAAGTTCAACGCGCGGCTCACCTGGCTCAATACGTCCTGCACCTGAACGCGGCGTTCCAGGTCGTCCACTGCCTGAGCGCGCTCAACGGCCAGCGCCACCTGATCGCTCAGGCTCTCGATGAAGCGCAAGTCTTCGTGCAGATACGGCGCTCTGCTCTTACGCGGCCCGATGGCCAGGAAAGCGTTCAACCCCTTCCGCCCGCGCAGCCCGACGACGACCGGCGCGCCCAGCACCGCCAGCTTGGCCCGGCTGCTAATCACTTCCAGCGGCAAGGGACGCCCTTCTTCCATGTGGAGCAAGGTCGACCGCTCGCGCAGATGGCGCACCAGCCCGCTTTTCGGACGGAATACGATGTCTGTTGGGCGTTGACCGGTAGCCGGGTCGGGCTGGGCGCGGTACTCATGCGATGCGGGGTCACGCACGAACAAAATCACATGCGTGGGCGCAAGTGCCTTCTCCAGCACCTCCCGAATCAATTGCGTGACTTCCGCCAGCCCCACCGCGTTTGTGACATCGCGCGAAAACTGCTCCAACACCGGCTGGTACGCGCGCCGGGTGCGAAAATAGACGGCATCGATTTGCTGCTGGAGATACAGCCGCAGCGGGTTGAATCCGACAGCCACACCGAAGATCGCGAGCACAATCAGCACGGGGCTGAGCGCCGTATCCCGTGTTGAGCGCCCCAGCAGCGCGGCAAAACCGGCGACCAGCAAAAAATAGGCCAGCGTCACCAGCGCCAGCAACCCCACGTACAGGATCGTCCGGGTGGCAACGCGATCCGTGTCGATCACGCGGAACTGCAACACGGCAAACATGGCACTCAGGGGAAACAGCACCGGCAATACCTGCGCGAACACCGCCGGAGCCGGGTTGATATTCCCCTCGATGACCAGCCCCAACAACCACGCCGCAACCGGAAACAGCGCCGGAACCAGTCCAAACACAATGATCGTGCTCTGGTGGCGCGCGCCAGGAGAAGCCGCCCGCGCCCTGCGCCAAAGCATGATCGCCAGGGCGATGCCGCCCGCGACCAACTGGCCACCGAGGACGATCACCAGCCCGAACCGGTTAACGTCCGAATCCGGCGACAGGGCCATCGCCCCAGCCGTGACGCCACCGGCCACCGCCACGACCACCGGAGCCAGCCCCAGGGCCGGGAACTGGTGGATGACCGCAAACCGGTAGGGCACTTCGAGCGCGAATGTCAACAGCAACCCGGCCCCGATCAGGGCAATGATGCGCCAGGCGACTACCACAGCGTGGGTGCTCACGGTGTCGAAATACCCGGCAACGAACACGGCAACGGTCGCCGCGATCAGCGTCACGATCTGCATCGCCCGGTCGCGCGGATGCCGGACAAACAGCAGCGCGGCAGCCACCCACAACAACGCACCCGCAAGCAACCCCAGGCCAGCGTAGGCGACCAGATCGCCCCCCGGCATCGTTCCCAGCGTCAGGCGGACTGTGCATTCCTGGGTTGCCAACGCCCCCGGCACGGCAACGCACGTCGCCCCGCCAGGCAAATCAGCGCCTTCGCGCCGGAATGTAACCGTCACAGCGTCGCCCCGGCGGCGCTCGTCAAGGCGATCAAAAAGCGCAGCCAACCGGTCGCTCGCGGGCAACGAGTCCAACGCAACGCCGTCGAACGCCGTAATTTGATCCCCTGGCTGCAACCCGGCGTCACGCGCGGGCCAGTCGCCGCCCGACAACGAGTCTCCCCCGGCAACCACCAGCGTGCGTTCCATCATCGCCCCCAAGAAAGGACGCCGGTAGAACTGCAACCCCAGCACCGTGTACAAGACGAGCAACGCTCCCGCGACGAGCAACGCGCCACCGGTGACGGCCATCGCCAGCCACCGCGTATGAAATCTGGACAGAAATGACGAGGATTGCTGCATCACACCTGCTCCGCATGCCCTACATCTTGCGGGTTCATTCATGCTGCCTGCATTTTATCACACAACCTTCGCTTCGACCTGTGACCGCGCCAGCGCC
>CAZSXY010000026.1:24468-38775 GCA_964611395.1 uncultured Anaerolineaceae bacterium
GCTGCCTGCATTTTATCACACAACCTTCGCTTCGACCTGTGACCGCGCCAGCGCCATCATGCAACCGCCGCAAATCTCACGCCCCGGCCTGCACCGCCGCAAGAGACGGGGGAAGCCGGGCGCGATCACGGGCGGCGGGATACAGTCGTTTTCCCTTGCAAATGTTTCAAGGCGATTGCCCTGTCTGCTCATGCGGTCTCCATGCGCGTTGGGGCGGGTTTTCGGTATAATGGCGCTGTAGGCTGGCGGACGTTCCGCCGGGAACCGTAATGCACACGTTGCAAGAAACGGAGCAAACCCACACGTTATGAGTAAAGAAAAAATCCGCGTTTTGATCGCCAAACCCGGCCTTGACGGACACGACCGGGGGGCAAAAGTGATCGCTCGCGCCCTGCGCGACGCCGGTATGGAAGTGATTTACACCGGCCTGCGCCAGACACCCGAAATGATCGCCGAAGCCGCCCTGCAAGAGGATGTGCAGGTGATTGGGCTGTCTATTCTGAGCGGAGCGCACATGGCCCTTGTTCCCCGCATCATGGAATTACTACGCGCCGAAGGACTCGACGATGTGCTGGTTCTGGTCGGTGGCATCATCCCCGACGACGACGTCTCCGCCCTCCTGGACATGGGCATTAGCGCGGTGTTCGGCCCTGGAACCAACACAGAAGACATCGTCAACCACATCCGCGCCGCCCTGGAAACGCCCGCCGACCAGGATCGCCCATGACCGGACAATCCCTGGTTGAACGGGTGCTTGCCGGTGACCGCCGGGCGCTGGCGCGCCTGATCACGCGCGTTGAAAACCGGATACCCGACGCGCTGGACACGCTCACCCGGCTCTACCCGCATACCGGCCACGCGTACCTTGTTGGCATCACCGGCGCGCCCGGAACCGGCAAATCGACGCTGGTCAACGCGCTGGCTCGCGCCTTGCGGGCACGGAATCTCACCATTGGCATCGTGGCCGTCGACCCGACCAGCCCCTTTAGCGGCGGAGCCGTGCTCGGCGACCGGATTCGTATGTCCGATCTGGCGGGCGACCGGGGCGTATTCATCCGCAGCATGGCCAACCGGGGCAGCCTGGGTGGCTTGGCGGCAACGACCGGCGACGTGGTGCATGTGATGGATGCTGCGGGTTTCGATATGATCCTGATTGAGACGGTGGGCGCCGGGCAAAGCGAAGTGGACATCGCCCGCACCGCTTATACCACCATTGTCGTCGAAGCGCCCGGCATGGGCGATGACGTTCAGGCGATCAAAGCTGGCATCCTGGAAATTGCCGACATCATTGTCGTGAACAAGGCCGACCGTCCCGGCGTCCAAAACACGGTGCGCGCCCTGCGTGCCATGCTGGAACTGGGCCACCGCTTCCGCATGACCGGGCATCACGGCGCGGCCATGTTGCAACCGGGGCAGGCCCGCCCGCGAGAATACGATTTCTGGAACGTCCCCATCATCCAGACGGTTGCCACCGAACACAACGGCCTGGATAAACTGGTGGAGGCCATTGACGGACACCGCCAGCACTTACGCGAATCGGGCATGCTAGCCGACCGCGAGCGCCTGCGTGCGGAAACGGAGTTGATCGAACGCCTGCGCGAAGCCCTGCTGCAACGCCTGCTTGAGTCGCACGCGCCGGAAACGATCGAGACGGTCATCCAGCGCATGGTCGCCCGCGAACTCGATCCCGGCAGCGCGGTGCGTGCGTTGTTGAATGGTGAAGACGCCTCATAAGCGCGCCCCTGCGCGATCTATCCTGGTTGACGGCGTTGCAGCCACCAGCGCCGCGCCCAACTGCGGGGCGCAGCGACGCCCCATTCCGCCCGATTCTGCCCGGAGCCAACCCGTTCATGCGAATGCCACTTTGTGTCGTGCGGGCGGGCGCGTCCGTGTGGCTTCTATGATGGTGCAACCATAACGAGAGCGCCGTGAATATGTTATAATTTCGACCATAGTCTCAAGCAGACTCATGACGCAAACACTCCCGGCTCAATGCCGGTTCATTGGCAGCATCACTGCGATAGCGAGGAATGATGTTTAAGTCAGTCGCACGCGCCGTTTTTGGCGATCCGAACGAACGCGAACTCAAGCGCCACCGTCTTGTGGTCGAGCAGATCAACGCGCTCGAACCGGAGATGCAGAAGCTCTCCGACGAACAGTTGCGTGCTAAAACAGATGAGTTCAAAGCCCGCCTTGCCGGTGGCGAAACGCTCGACGATTTACTCCCCGAAGCATTCGCCGCCGTGCGCGAAGCTGCGGTACGCACCATCGGGCAACGCCATTATGACGTGCAGCTCATCGGTGGCATCGTGTTGCACCAGGGCAAAATTGCCGAAATGAAAACGGGCGAAGGCAAGACGCTTGTTGCCACCCTGCCCCTCTACCTGAACGCGCTTCTTGGCGATGGGGCGCACCTCGTCACGCCCAACGATTACCTGTCGAAGTTCGGCTTGCAGCAGATGGGGCCGATCTACCATTTCCTGGGCCTGACCTCAGCCGTGATCCAGAGCCGGGGCGGGAATGAAACCATGCATTCATTCCGCTTCAATCCCGAATGGATGAGTGATGACGCCCGCTTCCAACACCTCGAGCCGATCACCCGCAAGGAAGCATACCTGGCCGACGTCACGTACGGGACGAACAACGAATTCGGTTTTGACTACCTGCGCGACAACATGGTGCGCTCGCTCGACCAGATGGTGCAGCGCGGCCACCATTACGCCATCGTCGACGAGGTGGACAACATCCTGATCGACGAAGCGCGTACCCCGCTGATCATCAGCGGGCAGGCCGATCAACCTTCCGAGTTGTACACACTTTTCGCCCGGCTGATCAAAGACCTGCGGCCCAGCAGCGAAGAAAGCATCGAGCTGGAAGACCCGGACGGCGACTATGTCGAAGAATTGCAGACGCGCAGCGTCTACCTGACCGAGCGAGGCGTGGAAAAGATCGAGCGCAAGCTCGCGCAGGAAGGCTTCATGCAGGGCGACAACCTGTACAGCCCCGAAAACGCCGACATGCTGCCCTACCTTGATAACGCGCTGCGGGCGCACGTGATTTACCACCGCGACAAAGACTACGTCGTGATGAACGGCCAGGTGATCATCGTCGATGAGTTCACCGGGCGCTTGATGCACGGTCGTCGCTTCTCCGAGGGCTTGCACCAGGCTATCGAAGCCAAAGAAGGCGTCGAAGTACGGCGCGAAAACCTGACGCTGGCGACGATCACCTTCCAGAATTACTTCCGCATGTACGAAAAGCTGGCAGGCATGACCGGTACTGCCGTCACCGAAGCGGGCGAATTTGAGGAGATTTATAATCTCGAAGTAACGGTCATCCCCACGAATCTGCCGACTATCCGCGAAGACAGGCACGACCTGGTCTTCATGAGCGAGCGGGCCAAATGGAAAGCCGTCGTCGATGACATCAAGCAACGCCAGCAACGCGGGCAACCGGTGCTGGTCGGTACGGCAGCCATCGAAACCAGCGAACGGCTCAGCAAACTGCTTTCCCGCGCCAATGTCGCGCACCAGGTCTTGAACGCCAAGCAACACGAGCGCGAGGCCGTGATCATCGCCCAGGCCGGACGCCCCGGCGCGGTCACCATCGCCACCAACATGGCCGGGCGCGGTGTGGACATTCTCCTTGGGGGCAACCCTGACGGGCTGGCCCGTGAAAAGCTGCGCAAGAAATATGGCGTGGACATCACCGAGGCCACCGAAGGACAGTGGCAGGACGTGCTGGCCGAAGCCAAAGCCGAGTGCGCCCGCGACCGTGAAAAAGTGCTGTCCGAAGGCGGCCTGTACGTCCTGGGCACCGAACGGCACGAAGCGCGCCGCATCGACAACCAGCTTCGCGGGCGAGCGGGTCGCCAGGGCGACCCCGGCGAGAGCCGGTTCTACCTCTCGCTGGAAGACGATCTCATGCGCCGTTTCGGCGGCGAGCGCGTGAAGAACTTCATGAAATGGGCCGATATGCCCGAAGACCTGCCGATCGAACACAGGATGATCTCGAAGTCCATCGAGCAGGCCCAGGTTCGCGTAGAAGGCCACAACTTCGACATCCGCAAGCGCGTGCTGGAATATGATGACGTCGTCAACAAACAGCGCGAAACGATCTACAGCCAGCGGCGTAGAATCCTGTCCGCCGAGCCGGGCGAACTGCGCGAGCAAATTCAGCAGATGATCACCGAGCAGATTCAAAACGCGACCGCCCAGTACCTCAACGGCGATCCGATGGAGTGGGACCTGGCGGAACTGCACCGCGCGGCACTGACCATCTACCCGGTCCCGCCGGACATCACGCCGGACACGCTGGCCGACATGACCGATCCGGATGCGATCGAGCTGGCGTTGGTCAAGGGCGCGCTCCAGGCGTACCAGGAACGCATCAATCGCTTTGGCGAAGAATGGATGGCCGAGGCCGAAAAACAGGTCATGCTCAGCGCAGTTGACCAACTCTGGCAGCGCCACCTGACGGACCTGGACGTGCTGCGCGAGGGGATCGGGTTGGTCGGCTACGGCGGGCGCGACCCGCTGGTGGAATACCAGCGCCAAAGCTACGAAATGTGGCAGGCGCTGCAAGAAGAGATCAAGGCCAAAGTCGTCAGTGACATCTTCCGCGTCGCCCCCCGCGAGCAACGCGTCCCCACTCAAATTCGCCTGAGCAACATCCAGGCCGGGCGCGGTGCGCTGCTCACGGCAACCGGAGCCAGTGGAGATGGGCGTCCCCAACCGGCTCGCGGCAAGGGACGGCCTACCACGAGCGACATTCCGGGGTTGCCCCTGCACATCAGCCAGTATGATGGCGTGGGCCGCAACGCTCCCTGCCCCTGCGAAAGCGGGAAAAAATTCAAGCACTGTTGCTATCCCATCATCCAGCGCAACCGCCAGACAGTGTCTCAGGAAGCCGTCAAGCGTACCGCAGGCCGGCGGAGACGGCGCTAAACAACATAACGCAGCACCGGCAAGCGCCGGAAGGCACAAAGTCGTCGAAATCAGTTTGGTGAGGGTAACACCATGGCGGACTTTGATAGCAATGCCGCGAACTTGATGGACGACATCGATCCCCACATGCTGGACCTGATCCAGACGCGCATCAATTCTTTCATCAAATGGGACCTGGTGCGCTTCTTCCACACGAATCCACATACTACCGACACCGCCGAGAATCTCGCCCGCTATACCGGGCGAGACGTGCGGATCGTCGAACCCGAACTGCGCCAACTCGCTGTGAGTGGCGTGCTCGATGTCGAAGACCTGGCCGACATGACCGTCTACAGCCTGACCAGCGACCCTGAGCTGCGCCAACTGGTCGATAGCTTCATCGAGGCTTGCGACAACCGCCAATTCCGCATCAAGGCCATCTATCACGTGATCCGCAGTCTGCGGTGAGAGGGGGCCACATGGCGACAAAACGCGTGGCAACAGGCATTGCTGGCCTGGACGACATGCTAAACGGCGGTTTCTTGCCCGATACCACCAACCTGGTCGAAGGCGCGCCGGGAACCGGCAAGAGCACGCTGGGGATGCAGTTCATTCAGCATGGCATTGTCGCCCAGGACGAACCGGGGCTGATCCTGACCTTCGAAGAGTTCCCCGAACAATTCTATCGTGACGCGGCAAACTTCGGCTGGGACTTTGCCGCGCATGAGGCGACGGGCCGGCTGCGCCTGATCCTGAGCAGCCCCGAAGTCACCCGCGCCGATCTCCAGCAGGTCAGCGGGCGGATCGAAACGCTGGTGCGGCAAATCGGCGCGCGTCGTATCGTAGTCGACAGCCTCAGCCACCTGGAACGGCTTTCAAGCGACCCCGTTGAGATGCGCCACATCAGCTATGAGTTCATCAACGGGCTGAAACGCCTGGGCCTGACCGCCGTGCTCACACGTGAAAACCCGGCATTGCTTGGCGAAACGCCAGCGAGCGAAGAAAACCTGGCGTTTGTGGTAGACTCCTACCTGATGCTCCGTTACGTGGAAATTAAGGGCACGGTGTACAAAGCGTTGCTTGTTCTCAAACTGCGCGGCAGCGATCACGCCAAAGACATCCGCCAATACGACATTACCGAGGCGGGCATCGTGGTGCGGTCGCGCTTTGAGGGCACTCAGGGTATCATGAGCGGCACGCCGGTTATGACACATGCCGAAGCATTCGCCGCCGCGTTTTTGTCGGATACCAAACAGTGATCGCCTGACGGGTTACGCAGGGGGTGTGCCCGGCATGGATAGCGTGAGCATCCATCGAGTCTTGGCGCTATACACGTGGCTTGGCGTGAGCATCCTTATTGGCTGGATGGCTTTAATCGCCCGTTTCTATGAGCGCTTGTCAGGCGAACGAACCCGCTATCGCTGGTTCCTGGTTCCAGTGCTCTCCTTCGGGGGTGCGGCAGCCCGGCGCTTCATGCTTGATCGGGCAGTTGGCGACCCGGCGACCAATGTACTGCTGGCGACGGGTGGAGTCACGTTGGGGCTGGTGTGCTGGCGCATGTATCGTTTGATGACCAGCGGGCACTAGGCCGGAACACGCCGAGGATTGAACGCGCATGGTGGCAAATTTGTTTGTCCTGTTAGGCGGTGCAGCACCGGCGGCGCTGATCATCACCCTCTGGGTCATGGCCCAGATAAGCCGTCGCTTCGGCGAAGTTACCCACCGCCCCCCGCTTTATCGCGGGTTCTATGTCGCACTGGGCTTGATGGTTGTCACGCTACTGGTTCGCTTGCTAGCTATTGGGCAGAATGCAAACGACCATGATGGTGGAAATCAATCGCTCAGCATGATGCTCCACGACACCGCTATGGCTGCCAGCATGACTGTGGCTGTTTTCGTCGCATGGCGCTACTGGGGCTGGCTGGTTTTCACCCGTGACGGCGAGGACGATACCGGTCACTCGCACAACAGGCAGGGCACCGTTCGTAATGATTGAAAACACTGCATCACAAGCATCTCTCCCTGGCAAGTTCGCCCAACCCCCGTCGGAAGCTGTCATCATCATCGACGGGAGTAGCGTCATCCAGTTTGCCACACCCGATACCGCCCTGTTTTACGGGTACGACCTCGACCAGGTGATCGGGCACTCGATACTGCGCTTTATTGCGCCAGAAGATCACCCTAAAGCCATCGAACTGTGGGAGTCCTTGCAGGCCGACCCTGACCGCTCAACCGGTGATCTGAACACCTGGGTCATCACCGCCGAAGGTCGCCGCATCCCCACCCATGCTTCGATCTGGGAACTTCCGGGGCGCAATGAATTCCTGGTGCTTCATCACATCGACGAGCGTTTGCGCGACCGCCTCCAGACCCTGTATGCAATTCAGGCCGCCGTCGCTCAGACGCTGGATATCGACTCACTCCTCGAAACCGTGTTGCAAGAGTTGCCGCGCCTCATTCCGTGCCCCACCAGCACGATCTTCATCGTTGGGGATGGAGCCACGATCCAGGTCCGGCGCTGGCACGAGGACGCGATCGAACGCTTTCGCGCGCCGCTCAAAAGCCACCAGCCAGAGTTCGAAACCCGCCGGATCATTCGCGAAACCAACCGCCCCCTCATCATCCATGACACTGAAAAGGATCCGCGATGGGTCACATTGCCCAATCACCGCCCGATCCGTAGCTGGCTTGGCGCACCACTCAACCATCACGGGAAGTATTTGGGCGAGATCAACCTGGACAGCCCGGAACCCAACCAGTTCACGGAAGGAGACGCCGAACTGGTGCACGCGCTGGCCAACCAGGTCGCCACAGTGGTCTACCACGCGCAGCTATACGAGGAAGAACAGCGCCGCGCCGCACGCTACCAGGTGCTCAACGAAATCAGCCAGGCGATCAGCCAGCTCGACCTGGGCAGCGTGCTTGAGTTGGTGTACCAGAACATTTCGCGCCTGATGGACACCTCCACGTTCTTCATCGCCCTGCTTGATGCCGAAGCCCACCAGGTTAAGATCGTTGGCTCGTACGACTTCGGAGTGCGTCGCCCCGACGAGATTCACAGCGCCGATATAGGCATCACCGGGCGGGTGCTGCGCACGCGGGAGCCGCTCATCATCCACGATTCATCCACCGATCCGCTCCCAGAACAGACAATCGTCCAGGACGAAATGCCAGCAAGCATCCTGATGATGCCGCTCATAACTCAAGATGACATCGTGGGCGTGATTTCCGTGCAGAGCTACGAGCCGCATGCGTACTCGAAGGACGATGTCGCGCTGCTCGAAACCGTCGCGGGCGCGGTGGCCACCGCCGTGCGCAACGCTCAGCTTTACGATCAAACGGCAGAGCGCCTGCACGCGCTCGAAACCCTGCACCAGATGAGTCTCGACCTGGCAGCAGTGCAAGACCCGCAAGCGGTGGCACGGCTCGTCGTGCGTGCCGCGTCCAAGCTATTCGCGCCGGACGAAGCGCGTCTGGTGCTGACTCCAGGTCACTCGTGGGAAGTGACTACGTGGATCGCGTATCCCTCGACCGACGGAATGCTTGCCTCCGACCAGATGCAGGCGCAACTCCGCGATCTGGTCGAGCAAGTGCAGCAAGCCCGGCAACCGTTGATCCTCCCCGACCTGAACTGCAGCCCTGACTACCAGCCGCTCTTTGATTGTGACTGGCCGGTGCAGGCCGCCGTGCTATGCCCGATCCGGCGCAGTGGGGCAGCTTTCGGGGTTATTGTGCTGCTATACCGCGAGCCCCACTTCTTCCGCCGCGACATGCAACGCCCCCTGGACTTGCTTTGCCTGCAGGCTGGCACTGCCTTTGAGAACGCCCGGCACACGATCAAGATGCAGCGCAGTCTGGCGGAAGTCAGCGCGCTCCATGAACTGGCGCGCAGCGTCAGCGCGATGGATTCGACCGGTGATATTCTCAATGCCGTCGTAGAAGCCGTGCGGGATATTTTTCAGAGCTATTCGGCCTCCATTGCGCTCTACGACGAAGTCAGCGGCGAAGTTGTCACCCTGGCGGCGTCCGGTCTGTCCCCAGAACACATTGCCGCCGCGCGGTTCAAGTACGGGGAATATGTAGCCGGTGAAGTCGTTGCCACCGGACGCGTGATTTACGTCCCCGACACACATAACGATTCTCGCTTTCGCGTCATTGACCCCGCCGTTCGCTCGCTGATGGTCGTTCCGCTCACCGTACATGGCCGCACCATCGGCTCACTCGGCATTGATAGCGCCGAACCCAATGCCTTTACGCGCGATCATGAACGCATCCTCATGATTGCCGGCGGCCAGATCGCGGCAGCGATCGAAACGGTGCGCTTGTTGGAAGAAACGCGCCGCCGTGCCGACGATCTGGCCGCAGCCAACAGGCAACTCGAAGCGCAAGACCGGCTGCGCGAGGACATGGTATACCAGGTCAGCCACGATCTACGCAGCCCGCTTCAGATCGTCTATGGGTATGCGGACATGATGCAGACAGGAGACCTGGGGCCGGTGACGGACGACCAGCGCGATGTTCTCGACCTCATCATGAGGCGCAGCAAATCCATCGAACGCATGACGGAAGACATCATGGCCGTCACGCCCATCAACCGCTCCACGCTCGTCCTTGCCCCCCTGAACCTGACGGAGGTCTGCGCCCAGGTCATCGATTCGGCGCGAGTCGTCTACCAGGAACGGGAAGACCTGGTCTTCGCCGCCGAACTTCCCTCGTATGAGGTGATCGTCGAGGCGGACTACAATCGCCTGCTTCGCGTGCTGGATAACCTCATCGGTAATGCGGTCAAATTTTCACCTCGCGGCGGCACGATTACGGTTCGGGTCACGCGTGATGAGGCCAACCGGCAGGCGTTGGTCGCGGTAAGCGATGAGGGAATCGGTATTCCGGCAGACCAACTGCCCTATGTTTTTGAACGATTCTATCGCGGGCATCGTATGCAATTTGAAGGCAGTGGGTTGGGGCTGTACAACGTGCAACAGATCATCCAGGCGCACCGGGGAGACGTGTGGGTCGAAAGTCAGGAAGGACAGGGCACCACCTTCGCCTTTACGCTACCCCTTACAGAAAGGTAGAACGATCGTGGCATTCAGCGTGCACTCGGTGATCAATCGCCAGAGCGACGTCTGGAAAATGCTTCACGGGTGGCCTAAGATTGAACTCCACCGCCACCTTGAAGGATCGCTGCGCCTGCCAACCTTGATCGATGTGGCGCGGCAGTATGACATCCCCCTGCCCGCCTATGATATCGATCACCTGCGCCCCTACGTGCAGGTTACCGACGCAGACGAGTCCACCGCGACCGCCTTCCTCAGCAAGTTTGCCGTGCTGCGGCAATTCTACCGCTCCCTTGACATCATCCACCGCATCACCCGCGAGGCCATTGAAGACGCGGCTACCGACAACGTCAAATACATGGAGCTGCGCTTCACCCCGCACGCGCTGGCCAAGCAAAACGGCCACGGCTACCCCGACATCATCGCCACGGTGTGCGAAGAAACGGCGCGGGCTGCCAGTGACTTCGACATTTCGGTCAGGCTGATCGTGTCCGTCAACCGGCATGAAGGGGTCGCGATCGCCCGCGAGGTGCTGGATGCTGCCCTGGCTGTGAACGGCGGTTTGATCGTCGCCCTGGACCTGGCCGGGCCAGAGGTCGGCCACTCGGCGCAACCGTTCCTGGATGTGTTTCGGCGGGCGCAAGAAGCGGGCCTGCACGCCACCGTACACGCGGGCGAATGGGACGGCCCGGCCAACGTGCGCGAAGCCGTCGAAGTGCTCGGCGCGACGCGCATCGGGCATGGCGTCCGCGCGGTGGAAGATTCGAGCGTCATCCAGCTATTGCGAGAACGAGCCGTCACGTTAGAAGTGTGCCCAACGAGCAACTTGCAAAGCGGAGTTGTCGCGCACATCGACCAGCACCCACTGATCGACCTGACACACCTCCGCGTGCTGACCACCATCAACACCGACGACCCATCGATCAGCAACCTCACGCTGACGGACGAGCTGGCGCTTGCTCATACCGGCCTGGGGCTGTCACTGGAAGACATCCGGCGCAACATCCTTAACGGCGTCAACGCCGCGTTTGCGCCCGAAGACGAACGCGCAGAACTCCGGCAACGGTTCCAGACATTGCTGGGCATGGACGGCACACGCCCCCTGTCGCCCGGTCGCCTGACCACGTAGCAAACAGCCCACATCAGAGGAACGCGCCGAGCATGTTTCCGGTGCTCCTTACCCCGTTAGCCTCAATAGCAGGGCGTGTTCAGCGCGAGCGAAATCGCATAGGTATCCGGCGTTAGCGTGAACGGCAGCGGTTGCAGGTACGCCGCCCACAGGCTCCAGCGCCGGGCCAGCGCGGTGTTGTAATTCACGCCCAGGCATCCCTGAAACGCCACCAGGCTACCGTCCACGTGGTAACCCAGCAACACGACCGGCACGCGCCCGGTTTCCGCAGACCCGAAGACGCCGCCGAACTGGTACGCGCCGTAGAACATCACCGTTTCGGTCGTGTCCAGCCACCCGTTGACGAAATCGGCGTAAGTCTGTACGGGGTTGGCCCACAGGGCGTAGGCATCCGCGTAATCTCCCCGGTTGACGGCCTCGAAGTAGTCCACCAGCATTTGCTGAACGCTGGCGTATGAACCGGGAACGGCGGGCGGTGAATAGCACCACATATCAAGCGTTTGCTGCCAGATGACCGCTTCACTGACCGGCACGGCGGCCATCTCGGTGAAGTTTCCGTCGGTGATCAACCATTGTGCCATGCCAGACCCGCCGGGGTTGTAGCGCACGTCGTAACACCCACTGAACGCCACCACCGTTCCATTGGTGCGGTAACCGATCAGGATGCCCGGAACGCGCCCCTCGGTAGACCGCGCCCAACCTGCCTGGAAGCCGCCAAAATAGGCCCGCACGAACGACGTATCCCCGTAACCGGAGACAAAGTCCGCGTATGTCTGTGAGGGATTAATCCATTGCTGGTACGCAGGCCAGTAGTTGCGGGCGTTGATCAGATCATAGTAAGCATAGAGCATGGCACGCGGCCCGATCGGGCCGGCGGCGGAGACGTGGGCAGGAACCATAGCCAGCAGCAGCGCTGCCAGCAACCCGACAATGACGACACGACGCGCATGGCGAAGCATAAGACCCCTCCCTGTCATTGGGATGCCAGATACTTTCAGTATAGCGCGGGCTACCGGGGCGCGCCCCCCTCAAAATGGGCGGTTTTCCTCCTCAAGGGCAATCCGGGCAGGCGTTGCGGCGGAGGGCGCGGGGGTTAACCCGCACGTTCAATCAGTTCGGGGCCTTCGTTGCGCGGATTGTTCACCAGGCGCGACACGGGGTAACAGGTCATCGCCTCGGCAGGATACGGGCGCAGCAACGGCATGACCGTCGCCGGGTCGGTGCGCGCCGGGTCGAGCCAGGCGTCGTAGTCCTCGCGCGGCAGAATAACCGGCATCCGGTTGTGGAGCGGGGCCACCAATTCGTTAGGGGATGTGGTGATGATCGTGCAGGTCACCAGCACCTCGCCACTTTGCGGCTCCGTCCAGCGCTCCCACAACCCGGCCAGCGCAAAGAGTCCGCCGTCCTTCAGCCGGATGAACACCGGTTGCTTCACCCCATCGGGCCGTTTCTGCCACTCGTAGAAACCATCGGCCAGTACCAGGCAACGGCGGCGGCGCAACGCGGCGCGGAAACTCGGCTTCTCGTGCACCGTTTCGCCGCGTGCATTGATCAAGCGATTACCAATGGCTGGGTCTTTCGCCCAGGCGGGAATCAGCCCCCATCGCATGACCGCAATCTCGTTCAGCCCGTGCTCCGGCTCTCGCACGACAGTTGCCACGGGCTGCGTGGGCGCGATATTATAACGCGGCGCAAGGTCTGGCACGTGGTGTACCGAGAATTGTTCCGCAATCGCAGCGGGATCAGGTTCAGTCAGCGCAAATCGTCCGCACATGTGTTCGATTATAATCCGATCAATGGCAGTACGCAACTTGAGGAAGCACGGTTATGTTCCAAATTGGCGACATCGAAATTCACCTGATCAGCGACGGCATCGTCCGGGTAGACAGCGGCGGCCCCTGGGGACTCGTGCCGCGTGCATTATGGAGTCGCCATCTGCAGCCGGACGCGCAGCATCGCGTCCCGATGGTCTTGACGTGTCTGCTGGTGCGAGCGGGCGGAAAAACCATCGTCGTGGATACGGGCCTGGGCGACAAACTGACGCCCAAAACGGTTGAGTTATGGGGCTTGGAGCGCCCACGCGGCACGCTGCTCGATGGCCTTTCCCGGCTCGGTGTGAAGCCGGGCGATGTGGACATCGTCATCGACACGCACCTGCACGGCGATCACTGTGCCGGGAACACGCGCTTTGCCGGTGGCGAACGCCTCGCCGCCACCTTCCCCAACGCGGAATATGTCGTGCAGCGTCGCGAATATGACGATGCCATGCGCCCCAATGAGCGCACCCGCGGCACATACTTCCCGGTCAATTACCAGCCACTTCACGAAGCGGGTCAGTTGACCTTGCTCGATGGCGACACGACGATTGTGCCTGGCGTGCGCGTCGTCGTCACCCCTGGCCATACGCCCGGCCACCAGTCGGTGCTGTTCGAAAGCAACGGCGAGCACGCGCTATTCGTCGCGGACATGGCCAGCTACGCGGTTCACTTCGAAAAACTCGGCTGGATG
This sequence comes from uncultured Anaerolineaceae bacterium, assembly GCA_964611395.1. Taxonomy (GTDB): domain Bacteria; phylum Chloroflexota; class Anaerolineae; order Aggregatilineales; family Aggregatilineaceae; genus CAZSXY01. The sequence continues at coordinate 38,088 of CAZSXY010000026.1, forward strand.
AGCGCCTACGATGTCGAACCGCTGGTCACACTAGAGACTAAGCGCCGGTGGCAGCAGTGGGCCATCGACACCGGCGGCCTGCTGATCTTCCAGCACGACACCCAGGTACTCGCCGGACACCTCATCGAAGATGATAACGGGCGGCGCACGATCATGCCGGTCGAGGCGGCGCACGTTTGATTCTCCCAGAGGGGAACACCGACGCTTATTCATGTTGGTATTAGCATATGATATAATTCGAGACAGGAGAGGCCCCCTAGCAACACGGAGGGAACCATTATGCCAACCTATCTTATACTCGGACACTACACCCAAAAGGGTGCAGAAAACATGAAAGACTCTCCAAACCGCCTGGAGGCGGCCAAGCAACTCGCCCGCAGCAAAGGCGGGGAGATCAAAGCGTTTTACCTCACCATGGGCCAATATGATTTCGCAGCCATTTCCGAAGCGCCAAGCGATGAGGCGCTCGCCGAGGTTCTGCTCGCCCTCGCCTCCGGAGGTGCAGTTCGTACCGAGACGCTCCGCGCCTTCACCGAAGCCGAATACCGTAACATTGTCGGCAAGCTTGGCTGACCGACACAACTCACCTCAAATGTATTTAGAATAACCCGACGCGGGACCTCTCCCCTCCCCCGCGGGAGTGGATAAAAAGGCGGTGACAGGGTAATCTATGGCCATGAGCGAATGT
>CAZSXY010000027.1:0-5321 GCA_964611395.1 uncultured Anaerolineaceae bacterium
CTGGATATTTTGGTGACGAACGCGGGTGGGCCTCCGCCGGGAACGTTTGAGACGCTGTCGCCGGTGGAGTACGAAGCGGCCTTTCACCTCAATTTCATGAGCGCCGTCCATCTGGTTCAGGCTGCATTGCCTCATCTGCGGAACAGCGACCGCGCCGCCATTCTGACGATCACGTCGGTGTCGGTCAAGCAACCTATTGACAACCTGATTCTGTCCAATAGCGTGCGCATGGGCGTGATCGGCCTGACGAAATCCCTGGCCAATGAATTGGGGCCGGAGGGGATTCGGGTCAACAGCATTTTGCCCGGCTATACGCGCACGGGGCGTGTGACCCGGTTGCTTGAGAATCGCGCCGCGATGCAAGGCATTACGATCGAAGAGGCGTTTGCCCGGCAATCGGTGGGGACGCCGCTGCGGCGGATCGGCGAGCCGGAAGAGTTCGCCAACGTGGCCGTGTTCATGTGCTCACCGGCGGCCAGCTACCTTCATGGCGCAATGATCCCGGTGGATGGGGGTGCGCTTCGGGCGTCACTCTAAATAGCCTGAGTCTGCCGTTTCCCTCGTTTTACGCAGTGAGCGTGTGGCCGGACGGTACCGTCAAGCGGCGATGTTGCGGGCGCAGCATCGCCGCTTTTGGCTTGCACCTCTTTTCCCTTTTTTCATGTTTCGACTATACTGCATGGGTATGAGTGAGAACCTGACTCCTGACCCCGACCATGTCGTGTTGCCCGTCGAGGATTTTACGACTGTGCACGGGTACGATCTTGCTGCCGACCCCGGATTGGCTCAGCTACAACGGTATCTACCCGTCCTGGTTGTTATCGCCGCTCCGTTTGCCTCGTTAGGCGGGCATGATGAGCCGTTGAATCCGCTTGACCCGCTGCTGGAGTGGAATGCGCTGCTTCGGGCGGTGAAGGAATCGGGAATGATGCAGAAGGCGGGGAGCACACCGTTGGCGGTCGTGCGCCTGGCCCCGCCGACATCGGCCCGGCTGGGAGAAGCGCTGTCACACCGTGGCGCGGATGCGTTTCGTGTGGTGCACCTGATATGTCATGGCGAGCGGGACATGCTTTACCTTGAAGACGATGATGGCAGCGAAGCGTATGCTGTCGCTGAACATGTCGTCCGGCTGTTTTCGCAAAGTGACGCGCGGCTGGTGGTGATGGAAGGCTGTTTCAGCCGCCGCCTTGCGCAGATGCTGGTTGAGGATACCCCGGTCGAGGCGGTTGTCGGATCGCTGCGGCGGGTGGCTCCTGCGGACGCGGTGGCGTTTAACGCGCGGTTTTACGCGACATTGACCGGCGGGGCCGGTGTACGCGAGGCGTTCCGCGCGGCAACTGGCGAACTCAAAAAGCGGCCCGATGGGCAGGCTGACCGCTACGAACTCGTGATTCACGATGATTATCACGAAGCGTGGGTGCCGCTGCCCGACCCGCCCCGGCGCGCGGCGCGGCCATTGGTAGCGCCGGGTGGCCACCCGATGTCACATGTGCCGGAACCGATTGGCTTTGTCGGGCGGCGAGAGTTGCTGGCGCGCCTGGCCGGTGACGTATTCGAGCATAATCGCCGCCTGATTATGCTCGCGGGAGACAGGCGCGTGGGGAAGCGGTGGCTGGCGGCTATTTTCGCGCACCGCTTCGGCTGGCGTTTTCCGGATGGGGTGCTATGGCATCGCTGCACGCCGGTTACCGGCGTGCGCGAGGTCGAAACCGCGCTTGGCCGGATGATGGGACTCGATCCGTTCGCGTCATGCGACGAGATCGTGGCGGCGTTCAGCGGGCGGCAGACGTTGATTATCCTTGAGCATGTGGATGCCATCGAATCGGCTGAAGAACGCGGGCGTCTCGGCGCTCTGCTGCGCGATGTGCTGGCGTCGGGCGGACATTGCGTGATGATGACGGCACGGCAGTCGGACAAGCAATTGCTGCCGTCCGGGCCAGCGTACGAGGTGCGCGTGCGCGACGTGCCGTCGTTTAGCCCGCGGGCAGCACGCACGCTGGCGATGCGCCGCGCCGTTGAGCGTGGCGTTGAGGTGCTCGATGTTGATACGATCGATGATTTCCTGGAGTGCACGCGCCATGTCCCCTGGCTGATCATCAAGGGGGTGGCGATGGTCGAGCGTCATGGGATAACCAGGACACTTGACGATCTCAAGCCTCTGGCCAGTGAAAAAGGAGACCTGCTACGGGCGTATTTGCGCCGCCGCCTGGAAAAGTTGGTCATTGAGCAGCGGGCGCTGCTCAAGCTGCTGATTCGCGCCCAGGGATTGCCGGGGGCGCTTGATGAACGACTTGCGCTCGGCTTGACCGGCGCGAATGCAGCCGAACACGTCGCCGCCCTTGTCGAACACGAGGTGTTGCTCCGCGAGGGAGCGCTCTATGTCGTGCCGGATGACGTGCGGGCCTTCATCCGCGATCGCTTCCCGCTGGATGCGGCGCGGCAAGAGCACGTGGATCGCGTGGTGTTGCAGTATTATGCCCAAACGTGGCCGGAAGAAACGCCCGATCCGCTTCCTGAGGCGTTACACGCCCGTCTCGATAATGTGCGGGTTTTGGTGGCTCGCCATCTTCGACCGGATTCAACCGTCCTGCCTGTGATCATTGCCCGCGTGTTGGTAGCTGCCGCGCCTGCCTATGTGCAGGCGGGGCTGGCGTCGTCGTTTGTGGAGGCCGCGCAACAGGTTCGAGAGAGGTTAGCGGAGGGGGATGACCTGGCGCGGTTGCAGGTTGCTACAGGCCGGATGTTATGCAAGCTGCCAGAGCGCCGCGAGGAAGCCGGCTGGCTGTTTCAGGTAACGCTCACGCTCAAAAATATCAGCCGTTCCACGCTGGCCGATGCCAGCCTGGCCTATGGCACTTATTTGATGGATGGGGGACAGGCCGAGGCTGCCGCCGACGTGCTGGCCCGCGCCTTCAAGACGATTGTGTCCAGTCCAGAGGGGGCCAATGTCCGGCTGGCTGCTATGCTGGCGTACGAGTGGGGCCGCGCCCTCATCAAACTCGGCCAGCCGGACGCTGCGATCAAGCGTTTTGAGGGGGCGCTCGCCGGGTACGCCCGCACAAAGCAGACGCATCTGTCCGTCCTGACGCAACGCGATCTTGCGGAAACGCTGATAGCGACCGGAGATGACACACGTGCCGAGGACGTACTGCGGCGGGCGCTGGCAACGGCGGATTTCATCGTGCGGCGTGACCTCGCGGCTGAGCTGCGCTATCTGCTGTCCGGGCTTCATCTGGCACGAGCCGACCGTCTGCAGGACGCTGCCCAGGTTGAGGAAGCGGCCACCGAACTGGGCGGGGCGGTTCGCCACCTCAGCGAGGCTGTCGCCGATCTGTTGACGCTTGACGATTCGCTGATGCTGGCGCGTGTGTTACACCGGCTGGCGCAGGCGCAGGCGCGGGCCGGAATGATGGATGATGGCGCTGCGAACGCCGCCCGCAGCTATGCCCTGCTTGCGCGTGAATCCAGTTTGCCGGACCTGGTTGATGTCGCCGTGACGTTGGGGCGGCTCCGGATGGTGCAGGGGGATGCGATCGCGGCCCAAACAGTGTTGCACGATGCGCTTGATCTGGGGCAGGCGCTTGGCGATCACGAGGTGATGGAGCGGGCCGCAAGCGTCCTGGTTCGAGTGCACCAGATTCGCGCCCGGCACGCCACGCAAGGCGATCCCGCGTTCCGGCAAGACACACTGTCGCAGGCCGAGTTGTCGCGGCAACGCCTGGCAGCGTTGGGGCTTGGCGACCATGCCGAAGCCCTGTCTCGTGTGATTCGGGTATTGTCGGCGCTGGTGTGATGTCCGGCATGCGCGGAGTATACACCGGTAATTCGTGGATGAGACGTTGTTTCCTGTGGGTTACACTCGCCAGACGGCGCTGTACGCGCCGCCTGGATTGTTTTAGGGGGCCGGAAGCATGAGCGGCTGGGAAACGCTCAACTGTTCGAACCATCCAGACCGCATTGCCCTTGAACGATGCGAGGTCTGCGGCAAGCCGCTGTGCGCCTACTGCCTGTTCTATACCGGCGACGGGCAGCGCTTGTGCGAGAAACACGCACAAGAAGCGCGACGACTGGGGCTTCCGGTTGAGGAACCGGCAGCTTATGCTGACCAGTTGATCGGGGCACAGGTTGGCGCAGTCCGCAAGCAGAAGCACGAGCAAAACGATGACGGCCTGTACAGGGGAAACTCGACCGATGTGTTGGGGTTCTTGGGGCTGCTGCTCGGCCTGATTTCGCTGGCGGCGTGCTGCGGTGCGGCATACTGCCTGCCGGTTGTCGGTTTCGTGCTCTCTTTGATCGCGCTGATCAATGCGAAAGACTCTTACGACCCGCGCCGCACTCGCCGGATGGGGCTGGCCGGTTTGCTGGTGTCCAGCGTATGGGTCGTTGTGATCGTGGCCTGTATAGCCGTGTACGGCCTGTCGCTATCCACGGCTTTTTCGACATTTCGCGGTCCGACCTGGTATATTTCAACGCTATCCGGTGCAACGCAAACGCCGACGCCAACCGCGACCCCAACGCCGCAGCGGTTACCCGAAGACGTGCCGAGCGCAGCGTTCGACTACCCACCGGCTGGCGGTGCGGCGAGTGGTTGGGCTGGTCAGTAGCCATTGGTGAACACCGCCCGGCGGGTTGCCGGATCGATGGAATGAGCCGGGCATGTGTTTTGTGCCTGACTGTTTGAGGAGAGAGCGTATGGATTCTGTACGTATTGGTGTGATCGGCGGTTCCGGATTGTATGACATGCCAGAACTGACCGAGGTCGAAGAACACGCGATCGACACGCCGTTCGGCCCCCCCAGTGACGCCATTCGCATCGGCACGCTGGCCGGACAGCGAGTCGCTTTCGTGGCGCGGCATGGGCGCGGCCACATTCACATGCCGTCGGAGGTTCCGTACCGCGCGAACATCTACGCGCTCAAGACGCTGGGCGTTGAACAGATTATCAGCGTGAGTGCGTGCGGATCGCTGCGCGAAGAACACGCGCCGGGGCATGTCGTCGTCCCGGATCAGTTGGTGGACTGGACGCGCGACAACCGGGGGCGTAGTTTCTTTGGCGATGGGTTGGTGGCTCATGTGTCGGTGGCCGATCCGTTTTGTCCCCATATGAGCGCGATTCTCGCGGACGCCGTCGAGGGGGCGGGCGGGACGGTTCACCGGGGCGGCACGTTTATCACCAGCGAAGGCCCGCGTTTCGCCACCCGTGCCGAGAGCGCGTTGTACCGTAGCTGGGGCTATGACATCATCGGGATGACGACATCACCGGAGGCATTCCTCGCGCGGGAAGCAGAAATGTGTTATGCGGTTATGGCGCATGTCACCGA
>CAZSXY010000027.1:5421-14286 GCA_964611395.1 uncultured Anaerolineaceae bacterium
AAGTATTTTGTGTAGCAGGCCGGTCGTGGAGCAGCACGCACGGCTGGCTTGATAGCGACATCGCCGGTAGCAACCGCTGGACAGACAGGCGTGCTACCGGCATCGTTTTCCCAGCGGTGGCAGGCTGCCGGGAGTTTAGCAGGCGCGGGAAACAAGGGTGCGAGAGAACCGGGGCTTATGATCGCAACGTTGCGTCGCATGGCGACTTCACAGGAACTTGCAGTTGACCAGCCGGTTGCCGCCCGGCGGGAGCGGTTGCTCCTGGTGTTGGGGGGCGCGTTCATCGGGATCAACCAGGTTACGCTGATCATCGCCCAAACGCGGGCCTGGTTCGATCTATGGCCGCTGCTGGTGTGGATCGGGTGTGCGCTGGCAGGACATGCGGTGCTCAACCGCCGTCTGCCTCACCGCGATCCGTTGCTCTTTCCACTGGCGATGTTCCTCACCGGCTGGGGGTTGAACCTTGTGGCGCGGTTGGTTCCGTCATACGCCGACCGGCAAACTCTCTGGCTGGTGGTGGGGACGGGCGCGTTATTGACGCTGACCCTGTTGCCGCGTGATTTGCGCTGGCTACGGCGCTATCGCTATACGTGGTTGATCGGCGGGCTGGGGCTGTTGTTCCTCACCATACTGATCGGGCAAAACCCGGCGAATACCGGCCCCCGGCTGTGGCTGTGGGTCGGGGTCGGGCGCGTCTATTACCAGCCGTCGGAGTTGTTGAAGATCTTGCTGGTCGCGTTCCTGGCGAGCTATTTTTCTGAACACCAGCGGTATATGAAACAGGACAGAGTGCAACTCGGTCGCTGGTCGCTGCCTTCGCCCGCGTTTTTGGGGCCGGTGCTGGTGATGTGGGGCATATGTGTCGTGGTGCTGGTCTGGCAGCGTGACCTGGGCACGGCCACCCTGTTTTTTGTGGTGTTCATGACCTTGCTGTACCTTGCAAGCGGGCAGGGTCTCTTGTTCGCCGGTGGGGCTGTGCTGCTAGGGCTGGCCGGAGTGGTGGCCTATCACCTGTTTGACGTGGTGGCGCTGCGCGTGAACATCTGGTGGAATCCCTGGCCGACCGCCGAGTCGGACGCCTACCAGGTCGTCCAAAGCCTGATCGCGGTAGGAACTGGGGGCATTTTGGGGCAGGGGATCGGGCAAGGAGCGCCGACCATCATCCCGGTCGTTCATTCTGACTTTGTGTACGCCGCGATTGCCGAGGAATGGGGGTTGATCGGAGCGCTCGGCGTTATCACGGCGCTCGCTGTTCTGGTCGGGCGCGGCATGCGGATCGCGGTGCGGGCGAGGCAGCCGTTCAGGATGTTTCTGGCCGCGGGGTTGAGCGTATTGCTTGCCGTACAAAGCGTGTTGATTATGGGGGGCGTTCTCAAGCTGGTGCCCTTGACCGGCGTCACGTTGCCGTTTGTGAGTTATGGCGGCAGTTCGTTGCTCACCAGCTTCACAATCGTTGGTTTGTTGCTGCTTCTCAGTGAGGGGGAGGGGCGAGGCTGATGCATGATGCCGGTTCCCCAACGCGCGAATTGACATGGCTGGCGGCGGCGCTACTGCTCCTGTTCGCCGTGCTGGCAGGTGGTACGGCCTATTGGGCAGTGGTCGCCGCGGATGACCTGCGCCAGCGCGAGGACAACGCCCGCAACGTCATCGCTGAGCAACAGATCAGGCGTGGGGCTATCGTCGACCAGGACGGCGAACTGCTCGCCTTCAGTGAAGCGGATGAGCGCGGGATCATGGTGCGGCGTTATCCCTATCCCGAAGCCGCTGCCGCAGTTGGCTACTACAGCCTGACCTACGGAACGGCGGGGATTGAAGCAGCCTATGACGATGCTTTGAGTGGCAAGGGCAGGCGCGACGATTGGGAAGACCTGTTGGACGATCTCCTGCACCGACCGATGAAGGGGCGCGATATCCAGACGACGCTTGATCTCGATGTCCAACGCGCCGTTGTGGATGCGCTCGGCGGGCGGCGCGGCGCGGTGATCGTGGTGGACGTTCCATCGGGGCGGGTGCTGGCCCTGGTGAGCCGCCCAGGGTACGATCCTAATACGTTGGACGATGATTGGGATTTACTGGCGGCGGATGACGCGACATCGCCGTTGCTCAACCGCGTGACGGCAGGGGTTTACCAGCCGGGTGGGGCGCTGCAAACAGTCATTCTATCCGCGATGCTGGCCGCCCAACCCGATCTGTCGGATTCCGGCGCGCAGGTGCTCAACCAGGAGTTCCCCGGCGCGCGTGAACCGGTTGCGACCGATGGGGTCGCACTTGGCTGCCTGGGGGATGCGCCCGCCGGAATGCTCACGCTGTTGGACGCGTATGCGCTGAGTTGCCCCGCGCCGTTCGTGTCCGCGACGGCGCTTGGCGTCGTGCCGGAGAATCTGTGGGAACGGTTTGCCGTTTTAGGGTTGCTCCAGGCCCCAGAATTAGCGGGTTTTGATACCGCTGCTGGCCCGCGTCCGCGCCCGCTGACGAGCGATCTGCCGCCTGAAGAAATGATCGCGGCCCTGGCCGGACAGGGAGACCTGACCGTGACGCCATTGCAGATGGTGCAGATCGTGGCGGCGATTGCGAACGGTGGCAACGCCGTCCCGTTACACCTGGTGGACGCGGTGCGCGCGCCGGGCGATGACGGCTGGCAGCCGATCCAGCTTCCGGCGCGGAATCCGGCCCTGCTGCGCCAGGATGTCGCGGAGGCGCTTCGCCGGGCAATGCGTTATGCTGCCGGGACAAACTCGTTGATGCGGTCGGCAGCCACGGGCCATGACCTGGTGTGGTTTGGGCATGTAGCTCTTGCGTTTGGGGGGCCGGGAAAGACGCCGTTTTCGTGGTTTGTGGGGTTCGCGAGGCCTGACGATGGCGCGGAAGAACGATCCATTGCGGCGGTGGTCGTGATCGAGGACGAGCCAGACCCTGAAATGGCCGCCCGTGTTGCAGGAGCAGCATTTGGAGCCGCCGATACCGGCGACTGAACGGGGCGCAGGTTGGCCGGAATCGGCAGAGGAACTGGCAATGTCGTACGAAGAATTGCGGCAACTGGTTGAATCGGTTGAAGAACGGCGCGGGTGGGATTTTTCCCGCGTGCGCGACGCCATCGATCCGCTGCCCTGGTCATATGGGGGCGTGGTGCGGCGCTATCTGTCGCCGTTGCAGCGTGTGCTGGACATAGGCACCGGCGGCGGGGAGCGACTCATTGCGTTCGCCGAGCATTTCGGAAGCGGCATTGGGATCGACGCCGACCCCGCGATGATCGCCGTAGCCGAGGAGAACACACCATCGGAGCTGACATGCCGCCTGAAGTTCCTGGCGATGGATGCGGCGGCGCTGGAGTTCCCCGACGCGTCGTTTGATGTGGTGCTGAACCGGCACGCGCCCGCATACCCGGATGAGATCGCGCGGGTGCTTCGCCCAGGTGGGGTGTTTATCACCCAGCAGATCGGCGCGCGCAACCACGCCAATATTACGGCGTTGTTTGGGTGCGGGCCCGGCGGGGAGTACCAGCGTGACCCGTTGCAAACGGTTCAGTCCTGGGCCGATCAGTTCGCGGCGATGGAGCTGGCGGTGCGCGCGCGGGCCGAGTATGACGTGCCGTATTTCTATCTCGATGCCGAGTCGCTCATCTTCTGGATGAAGGCATTGCCCATGCCTGAAGATTTCACCATCGAGCGACACTGGCAGCAACTGGACCATATCCTCACGTCCTTTTGGACACCACGCGGCATCGCCACGAATGTTCATCGTGAACTTTTGATAGTGCAGAAACCGGAGTAATGGTGCGGCGCTTGCTGGTAGCTGGCGTTCATGGCTATCATAAACGCGAGACTATTGTTTAAACAGGAGAATTTGATGATGTTGATCGAACGATTGCCGGGAACGTTCTGGCGAATGCCAGTGATCGTGCTGTTGTTTGCCGGTCTGATGCCGCTGGCGGCGGTTGCGGGTGCACAGGATGGCGGCGGGACGTGCGGTGAGCCAGCGACCTTCATTCATGCCATTCAGGGCAGCGGTGAGCGCACTCCGCTGGCCGGAGAAAAGCTCACGATTGAGGGCGTCGTTGTGGCCGACTTCCAGGATAAGCGGAATGAGCTGGGGGGCTTTTTTGTCCAGGAAGAGGATGCCGACGCCGACGATGATCCCCTGACCTCCGAAGGAATTTTTGTTGATAGCGCCCTGTTACAGGTGGACGTGTCAGCCGGTGATATTGTGCGCGTGACCGGAACGGCGTTTGAATTGTCCGACGCTGGCGTTACGCTGACGCAACTGCGCCGGGTGAAATCGATTGAGGTGTGCGGGAGCAGGGCATCTGTCACGCCGGTTGAGGTCACGCTTCCTGTTACGGACGTGTTCGATTGGGAACAGTGGGAAGGGATGCTGGTGACCTTGCCGCAGGAATTGACGGTCACCCAACTGTACAATCTGGGGCGCTACGGTGAGGTGATGCTTTCTGCCGGTGGGCGATTGTTCCAGCCGACTAACATTTCATTGCCGGGCGAACCTGCGCTTGAAGTCGCTGCGGAGAACGCCCGCCGGAGCATCATCCTCGATGACGGCCTGAGCATCCAAAATGCCGATCCGACACGCTATCCGCCGGGCGGGTTGAGCGCCGATAACATTCTCCGGTCTGGTTATGCGGTCACAGGCGTGACCGGTGTGGTGGATCACCGGTATGGAACGTATCGCGTATATGCAACCGAAGCGCCGGAGTTTGTGCAAGCAAACCCTCGCGAAAATGTGCCGGACGACGTGGGCGGGCGGCTGCGAATCGCGTCTTTCAACGTGCTCAACTATTTCAACGGCGACGGGGCGGGCGGCGGATTTCCCACCGAGCGCGGCGCGGACACGCCGGAGGAGTTCGAGCGGCAGCGGGTGAAAATCCTCAAGGCGATCCTGGCGTTGGACGCTGACGTCGTTGGCCTGATTGAGATCGAGAACGACGGCGATGGCCCGCAGAGCGCGATTGCTGACCTGGTCAACGGATTAAACGCGGCTGCCGGTGATGAGGTGTATGCATATATTCCCGATGCTGAGGAACAACCGCTACCCATCGCAGGCAGCGACGAAGGGGGCGACGCCATCAAGCAAGCGATCATCTACCGGCCAGCGGCGGTGACGCCGGTCGGCGACCCGGTCACGACGCTCGAAGCGCCCTTTAACCAGCGACGCCCGCCGGTGGCCCAGGCGTTCGAAGAAAACGCAACCGGCGAGCGGTTTATCGTCGTGGTGAATCACTTCAAATCGAAGGGGTGCAGCGGGTCTGGTGTTGATCCGGATACCGGCGACGGGCAGGGGTGCTGGAATAACGAACGCGTCCAGGCGGCGCGAACGCTGCTGGCATGGCTGGCAACCGACCCCACCGACACGGGCGACCCGGATGTGCTGGTCTTGGGTGATCTGAACGCGTATGCCATGGAAGAACCGATTCGGGTATTCCTCGATGCCGGTTATGTGAACCTGGTGAAACGGTTTGAAGGCGATACGGATTACTCGTATGTGTACTACGGGCAGGCCGGATCGCTTGATCACGCCCTGGCGAACGCCAGCCTGAGCGAGCAGGTCACCGGCGCGACGATATGGCATATTAACGCCGACGAGCCGCGCGTGTTTGACTACAACGTTGAGTATAAATCGGAGAATCACGTCGTCAGCCTGTACGAGCCGTCGCCGTTCCGGTCCTCGGATCACGACCCAGTGCTCGTCGGCGTGGCGCTGGGTATGGATGAGCTGTCCGGGGAGGTCGGAGGTGAGCGCCTCAGCGGGAAGGGTGATTCAACTGGCTATAAACTGGCGGGGGTGGTGGGTGCAGTCGCGGTGATCGCGAGCATGATCGGCGGCTTTGTCGTCGAGCGAGGACGGCAGAAATAGGCTGCCGGGTCGAAATCCATTCCAAAAGCAGGGACGACCGTCACAGGCCGTCCCTGTTCTTATCCCTGCATGTTTGTCAAGGCTGCTGCAATGGCGCGTGTGTGCATTTTCTCATGGAGGGCGATTACTTTGAAAATTCCCTCTGCTGAGATGTCGCCAAGCGCGGGATGAGGCCCGGTGATGGCGAGTTGCTCTTCGCTGAGACTGGTGAACAGGGCGATGGTGCGCTCGCGCTGTTCCACCAATGCCCCGCGTAGGTCATCCAGCGCGAGATGGCCGGTCTCGTTCAGGCGGGCGGCGTTGTGTGCGTTGATTTCAAAATCCTGTGGCAAGAGATGGTGATCGCCCCTGATGAACACTTCGATCACGCGGCGGTGATCGTCTTCGGAGGCAACCAGGTGGGTCAGGGTTTGCCGGATCGTCCAACCGTCATCCGCCGGTACATCCAATAGTTGTTCGTTGAGCCGTTCCAGGACGGCAAGCAATCCGGCCCGGCTCCGGGTGAGCTTGTATAGTATCGGGTGCATGAAAAGTGGCCTTTCAAACGAGTGATTCCCTGATGAATTGTAGCAAAAATGTGCCTGGCTGACTCGTTGGAGGTTGGGGCTGGTACTGTCACGCGGGGGCATCGCTGCATTGCGAAACGCACGGGCCTGTCTCGACTTGAGCAGGCCCGTGTGCCTGTCTTGAAGCTGTTGACGGGTCAGTCGTGGTGCTGGTGAACGTGATCGGTGCCAACAAGCTGGGCAGCTACCGCCCGCAGCTCACGCAACTGCCTGGCCTCGCCGTCCTGACCGCCACCTTCCAGATCATTGGCGATGGTATCCATCAATTCGAGTAGTTCGGGGCCAAAGTTTGGCGCGCGTTCTTCGAGCAACTGCCTGGCCTGGTCGCTGCTTTCTGCCGACATCACATCGTTGATGAGCTTGATCTGGGGTGGGGCGCTGTCGCGCAGCACTTCGAGCACTTTTTGCATCACGAGCTTGAGCCGCTCGGCGGTCTGGGTGTCGTTGTTTTGCTCGGCGGCCTGAATGTTCGTTTGCAGGACGGCGAGAAATGTATCGTCGATCATGTCCAGACGGGGGCGAATGGCGGCTTCGATATCTTCGCTGCTGGCAATGACGCGGAGCGTATCCGCGGCTCGTTGGAGCACGGCCTGGGTTTGCTGGTCGATCACGCCGGTCAGCTCGACCAGCCGTTCGCGGAGCTGGCTTAGGTGTGTTTTCTCGTCGCCGGTGGCGTTGTCGATCCGTGCGGTGAGGTCTTGAAAGAACTCATAGTCGAGAGCGGGGCGCATCAAACCCACAATGGCTTGCAGGCGTTCGTCATCGTTGGCATAGTCGAGGATGAGCGCCATGAAATCGTCCCGCGTCATGTCCTCGCCCATTTCCTGGAGCGTCGCCGCGACTTCGCGCACGGTGCGTTCTTGTGCCTGGGCGGCCTGAATGACTTCCTGTCCCACGGTCGTATTCTGGATCAGGTAGTCGTAAAGCTGCATCAGAGCTTCGGCCATAGACCCTTTGCCGGTCGATGCGGCGTTTTCGGCGGTGGCGAGCAGAAGCTGGAAGAATTCATGGTTGATGTGGGCGCTTTGCTCCTCGATCATGCGCGGCCATTCATCCTGACTGACTTGCAGGAACATTTCCATCACGCGCACTTTTTCGCGCTGCGCCTCACGCACCTCAGCCGTGATGCCGTCCGCGTCCAGGATCATGTCGATCATGCCGGGGATGGTGAGCGCCTGCTTCGGCTGAAGGAGATAGGCTTTGCGTTGTTCCGGGGGGATGTCGTTCGTCACGCGGCGCGTGAGATCACCGATCACGTTTTCGCGTTCGGTCGGCGAAATGTTGAGTTCCATTGGAACATGGATCAGCAGTAATTCTTTGGCGGGATCGTGATACAACAAGGGAGTTCCAACGGCCAGGGTATGGCCGCAGTTAGGGCAGGAAATCATGTTGACCTGTCCCGACAAAAAGCGAGCTTTGGCCTGTGGATCGCGGCCAACATCAATGATCTGCTCGATGATGGCGGGAAACATGTGGCCGCAGCGGGGGCAGGTCAACGTAGTTCTAACGACTTGGCTCATGAACGTGTGCTCCTGAAACGTAAGTGACCGGTTCCAGCCGGATTCAAAACGGGAAAAGTATACCGTATGGCCGGGCGCAGTGGCGAAATCAAGCAGATTATCGCGCAAATGAACCTTTGTGGCACACCTGATTAATCGTCGCGGGGGAGGACAAAGCTAAACGTTGCGCCGCCGTCGGGATTATTCTCGGCCCAGATGCGCCCGCCGTGCGCCGTGATCACGGCATGCGCGAGGTAAAGACCCAGGCCGGTTCCCTGTGCCGTTTGGGCGAGGCTGTTGTTCACGCGATAGAAGCGTTCAAACACGCGCCCTAGCTGGTCGGGGGGAATGCCGATCCCCCTGTCACGCACATCGACGCGAACTTCGCCAGCGGTGAAGGAGCCTGTGATGTCGATGGGGCCACCCTCTGGCGAGTATTTGATCGCGTTGCTTACCAGGTTGTCGAGTACCTGGCGCAGCCGTGTGGTATCACCGCGAATCACCGGAAAATCGGGAGGAAACTGGGCGCGAAGTTCGTGGCGATCGGTCTGTGTCTTGAAGCGTTCGATGGACTGGCGGGCAATGGCTGGCAGGTTCACGTCGTCTATGTCCAGGCGCATGCCCTCGGCTTGCAACTTCGACGCGGCGAGCAGGTTCTCGATCAACTCGGCGAGGCGGTCGGCTTCTTCTTCAATGACCCGGAGGCCGTTCAAAATGGTGTCGCGGTCCCAGTCGGCATCATCGCGGCTGAGGGCATCGGCATACCCCTTGATGAGCGCAACCGGGGTTTTGAGTTCGTGCGATACCACCGAAATGAACGTCGATTTGAGTCGCTCGGCTTCGCGGAAGTGTGTGATGTCGCGCACGTTGGCGATCACATTGAGCAACTCGCCTTCTCCGTTGAGCAACGCCGCATATGTGATGCCGACGCTGACGGT
>CAZSXY010000027.1:14386-37570 GCA_964611395.1 uncultured Anaerolineaceae bacterium
TCAAGGATCATCACGCCGTCGGCGCTGTGATCGAGGATGGCGGCCAATCGCTGTCGTTCCTGGTTGGCAAAGGCGTACATTCGCGCGTTGTGGACGGCAATGGCGGCCTGGTCAGCAAAGCTCTGCAACAGGCGGTAATCATTCTGGTTCGGCGTGCCGGCATATGACCTGAAGATGAACAGAATCCCCAGCATGTCATCGGCAACCGACATTGGCAGGGCGACCACCTGGCGCAGGTTCAGATCGACCCGCCGCGCGACGGCGCGCATCTTGGCGTGGAACTGGGGGATGTCCATCTCGGTGGGGTGCTGCGTCGAAAGCTCTTCGAGCAGCGAGTCGAAAATATCGATTTGCTCCGGCGCAATGCCGATCACGGCGCGGGTCACAAACCGCTCACCCTCGCGCAAGGCAATGATGCCTACCTCGCCGCCTAGCATCGACGTGGCGGCTTGCAGCACCATGCGCAACACTTCGCCCAGGTCAAGCTGGGCGGTGATGGCGCGGCTGATATTCAGCAGGTAATCCCGCTGGCGGACACGATAGTCAGGTAAGAGAAACATACCTGTATTTTAGCAGGCCGTGGGATGGGGAGTAAGATGCAACGCGCATTTCTGATGCCGATCTTGCGCTGCTCTTGCGCGATTCTTATGCAGGGGGTGAATCCGACCGGGCAAGGGAGTTAGTGGTTTGGGGACATAAACGGCCAGTCGGGCAGGGGTTCACGCCGGTTGCGCCAGTGATCGGGAATGCCTTCGACGCCGGTCGCCAAGACCACAATGCCACCGGCAATAGCGCACGTTGCATTGGTGTCGCCCTGGCCGCTGGCGGTTTTCCAGAGAGCTTCTTCGAAGTCATTGAGGTTTCCGGCAGCGCACCAGATGGCGAAGGGGACCGTATCCTGCGCCGTTGTGCGGCTGCCATGCCCCAGAACGGCGGCTGCTTCTTCCGCCGACATGGTGGCTGGCATGCGGCAGGCTCGTTGCAGGCCGTCGCGCACCTTGCTTTCTGGGACGGCAAGCAATACGCGCTCAAGGAATTGTTTGTCTGAGGGAGGGGGATCTGCACGAGACTGCTGCCAGGCGAGGGCAGTGGCGACCGCAACGGCTATCGCGCCCGCGACGGCTTCGGGATGCGAATGGGTGACGGTGGCTGACAGGCGGGCGTGCTCGGCGGCAGCCGTCAGATCGTCGGCGAAGTATGCGCCGACCGGGGCGACTCGTGTTGCGGCATCGCTCCCGAATGATCCCTTGCGTCCGAATAGGGTAGGAGCCAGTTTGCGCCAGGATGTGCCCTGCCGGATCGCGGGGAGCAGGCTGCGCATCGTCATGCTGTAACCGCGTGCGTTGTCATAGCGGTCGGCCAGGCTGTGTGCCAGGCGATCCTGATCGATGCCGGCATGGCGGCTGAGCACAAAGTAGATGGATAGCGCCATGTTGGTGTCATCAGTGAAATACCAGGGGGGGCCGGGTAGTTTGCGGCCTGCGACAATGCGCGAAAGTAGTGAGGCGGGAATCTGCAAATATTGACCGAACGCGTCCCCCATCGCAAGCCCTTCCAGAGCGCAGCGCGCACGGGCGAGACGTTCGGCGTGGTGGGAAGGCATGGAAGCCTCCGATAAGCAAGCACTCTAATTCTTAAGATGCATCACACCCATCATAGGGGGTGTCTAACCTCTGTATGTCACGCGGTTCCTGCGATCTCGCTTGGGCGGCGGTGAGAGAGCGATGGCGAATCCAGCAAGGAAGCGCCGAAGAAAGGCGGGCCACCCCGGCCAGAAGTGACCCGCCTGTGTGTTTAGAGGTGTTCTTCTTCTGCGCGGGCTATCGCGCGCTCAAAAATGAGCATGGCGTCGTCGATGACGTCCTTTTCAACGCTCAGCGCGGGGATCAGGCGCATCGTGTTGGGTCCGCAACCGAGTAGCAACAGCCTGTCCTCAAACGCGAAATCGACAACCGCATCGCGAATGTCTGGGGCGCGTTCGTGGGTATCGCGGTTGCGCACAAACTCAACGCCCACCATAAGGCCTTTGCCACGCACATGGCCAATGCTCGGATGGCGCGTGGCGATGTCATTCAGTTTATCCATCATATAAGCGCCCATGCGTGTCGCGTTATCGATCATGCCGTTCTTGAGCAGATCGAACGTGGCAATGCCCGCCGCACAGCTAACCGGGTTACCGCCGAAGGTGCTTGCGTGCGCACCAGGGACCCAGTCGGCCATGATCGCTTCGCGGGCGATGATGGCTCCCAGCGGCATACCGCTGGCGATACCTTTCGCCGAACAGATGATGTCGGGCTGGACGCCCCAATGCTCAACCGCCCACCACTTGCCAGTGCGACCCATGCCGGTCTGGACTTCGTCAGCAATGAGCAGGATGCCGTGACGGTCGCATAGCTCGCGGAGTCCTGCCAGGAAGCCATCCGGCGGAACCACGTAGCCGCCTTCGCCCTGGATGGGTTCGATCAGGATGCCTGCGACTTCCTCGGCGGGGACTACTGTCTTGAAGATCACATTTTCGATGTAATCAAGCACCGCCTCGCCCTGGTCGGCAAAGCCATCCATGTGCAGCAGCGGGTGATAGGCATCGGGGTAGGGCACATGGGTGACGCCGGGAACCATGGGGAAGAAACCCTGCCGCTGTACGTATTTGCTGGCGGTAAACGATAGCGCGCCGAGCGTTCGCCCGTGAAAGGCTCGCAAGAAGGCGATGAATCGCGGGCGACCGGTGTGGTAACGCGCCAGTTTGACAGCGGCTTCGACGGCTTCGGCCCCGCTGTTGCAGAAGAAGATCATCGCGTCGTCGTCGAACGGGGCCACCGATGCCAGCCGCTCTGCCAACTCAATCTGGGGGGCATAGTAAAAGTCGGTGCCCGACATGTGAATGAACTGGGCCGCCTGTTCCTGGATGGCTTTCACAACGGTAGGGTGCGCATGGCCTGTCGCCGTGACGGCGATGCCGGTCGTGAAGTCGATGAAATGTTGCCCGTCCACATCCCAGACGGAAGTGCCTGACCCGCGGGCGATCACAAACGGGTAGCTGCGAGTATACGAGGGCGAAAGCACCGCTTCGTCGCGGGCGATGAGTGCCTGGGCCTTCGAGCCTGGTGTGAACCGGTTGGGGGTCGTCATATGTGGTCGCTCCTGTATTCAAAAAATCTCTTGAACAGTAACCGCACCCGCGACTGAGCCGGGTGGGTGAACTTGCTCCTTCCATGTGACGCCTGTTTCCAGACGCACGAATCTGCGTGCAGTTGTTCCGCCCAACTGCCGCTTCGATTATGTCGTTCTGCCAACGAGTTGGCAAGGTGTCGTTTGGCACGATCTGGGCCTACTACTCAGAACATCTCGGCGGAGCAGGCCAGCGTGCCGCCCGGCTGTTTGGGGGAATCGCTATAAGGCACGCCGCCTACAGCATGGGCTAGCGCTGTTTTTCGAAGCGATAGCCGATCCCCAGTTCGTTGATGATGTAGGTGGGTTGCTTGGGGTCGGGTTCCAGCTTGCGGCGCAAGTGCCAGATGTAGACACGCAGGTAGTCGATGTCGTCAATGTATTCGAAGCCCCACACCCGCTCAAGCAGTTCCCGGTAGGGGACGACGCGGGGGGCGCTGACAACCAGTTGCGCCAGCAGGTTGAACTCGGTGGGCGTCAGTTTGACCGGTTCGCCGTTCCTGGTGACGCGGTACTCGTCCAGGTTAACCGTCAGATACTCGTCGCTGTAGACGGTGCCGGCTTTGAACTTGGCTGGTTCGGTTGCTGCCCGGCGCAGGTTCGCCCGAACCCGTGCCAGCAATACGTTAATGTCAAAAGGCTTGAGAATGTAATCGTCGGCCCCCATTTCCAGCCCTTTGATGATTTCTTCCGGGGCCGATTGGGCGGTCAACATGATGATTGGAACGTTACTCACTTCGCGCACGCGCTGGCAGACGACCCAGCCGTCCATCATGGGCATGTTGATATCGAGGACGATCAGGTCCGGCTGGTGTTCGTAAAGCTGCCGCAAACCTTCTTGCCCGTCATAGGCGGTCATCACTTTGAAGTTATTGACCGATAGCATTTCAGAAACCAGATCGACCGTTGTGGGGTCGTCATCAATGACCAGAATCGTTGCCTGAAATTCCATCCCAAGACCTTCTATTTTCCGCTATTGGTAGCTGTGTGTAGCTCCTTGAACAGTGACACCCGCAAAACTACAGGTGGCGGCCACCATGAGTGGTGGCCAGCGCGGCTGCGCCGACAAGGGCCACGTTGTCGCCTAGCTCCGCCTGCACAATCGGTACGTTTTCGCAATAGGCCGGGTCGAGGACATGTCTGGCGGCGGCTTCGCGCATGGGGGCGAACAACAGGTCGCCCGTGTTCGTTACGCCACCACCCACCACCACGATTTGTGGATTGATGATATGCATCATGCTCGCAATTCCCAGGCCAACCATAAACCCGGCGCGTCGAATCAGTTCGATCGCCAGCGGATCGCCATCTGCGGCGGCTTGCCCGACGATCATGGCTGTCACCTGCGCCAGATCGCCGCCGACCCGATCGGAAATGCGAGATTTCTCACCGGCTGCGAGGCGTGTTTTGGCCTGGCGAGCGATAGCCGTGCCGGAAGCAACCTGTTCCAGGTCCAGCACGTCACCATTGACAACCATGAGCATGTGCCCGACTTCTGCCCCCAGGCCCTGCGCGCCGACGAGCAGCCGCCCATCGTCGATGATTCCAGCGCCGATGCCGGTGCTCACCGTCAGGTACATGACGTAGCGATACCCTCGGGCTGCGCCCCGCATGGTTTCAGCGAGGGCGGCGATGTTGGCGTCATTGCCCAGGTGGGTTGTGCAGTGAAAGTGTTCCTGGATGATCTTGCGGATGGGGACGTTGTGCCAGCCGGGCAGGTTCGGCGGCTTGACGACAGTTCCCTCGTGCGGGTTGATCGGGCCGGGAACCGAAAGGCCGATGCCGCATGGAGCGTCGGCAGTCGCCGGGACGATTCGCTCGATAAGGGCCAGCAGGCGCTCGATCACGCGGTCGCGCCCTTCGTGAGCCTGTGTAGGCTCGGCGATGCGCTCAAGGATGTTCAATTGGGCATCGAAACGGGCTGCCCGCATTTGTGTCCCGCCCAGATCGACACCAATGATGACGTCACTCATACCTTGCTCCAGTATGTGCGGTGTGATACGGCTCCGGTGTGGCGTTGGTTGTCGGTGTGGGATGCGCCTGTTAGAATACACCGTGCCGTGTAAATGACATCTGAAACCCACCCCCGGCAGGGCTTATTCGAGTATGGCTGCCGACAAGGGCAATCATAGCTCAAAACAGGAATTGTCGAAACACCCATGGCCAAAGTGACCCCATCTCGCCAGCAATATCTTGACTTCAAAGCCCAGTTTCCGGACGCCATTGTGATGTTCAGGCTGGGCGATTTTTATGAGATGTTTGACGACGATGCCCACACCGCCGCGCGTGAACTGGACCTGGTCTTGACCAGCCGCCCGGTCAGCAAGGGGGAACGCGTGCCCATGTGTGGCGTGCCGCATCATGCCGTCGAAGGGTATATCGCCAAACTTGTGGAACGCGGCTATCACGTGGCGGTGATCGAACAGGTGGGGAGCGCGCCGGTCAATGGACTGACGCCGCGCGAGGTGTCCCGCGTGATCACGCCGGGCACGGTCATGGAACCGGCGATGCTGGCGGATACCCAACACAATTATCTGCTGGCGCTGGCTCCGGAACCGGATCGGAGCGGGGAAAGCTGGTTGGGTGTCGGGCTGGCGTATGTGGACATCAGCACGGGTGAATTTGCCGCGACGCAAATCGCGGGCGAGGAAGCAACACTGGCCGTTGTGGAGGAGTTGGCGCGGCTCGAACCGCGTGAAGTGCTGCTGCCTTCTACGTGGGCCGAGCGCGGCGTGACCCTGCCGCCTGGCGCGCATGTTACGCCACTCGCAGATTATCGTTTTGAGCACGGGTATACCCGTCAGTTATTGCTGGCGCATTTTGAAGTCTCGACGCTGGCCGGATTCGGATTGCAAGACAAGCCGCTCGCGATTCGGGCAGCCGGGGCAATCCTGTCGTATGTGGAGGAGACACAACGCGGCTCGCTGGCGCAATTGAACACGCTACGGAGCTATAGCACGTCGAGTTTCATGACGCTTGACATGGCCACGCGGCGTAACCTGGAGTTGACGGCGACGATCCGTGACGGAAGCAAGCGCGGGTCGCTGCTGGATGTGCTGGATCGCACGGTCACGCCGATGGGCGCGCGCCTGCTGCGCACGTGGATCGGGCAACCGCTGCTAGACCTGGCGCAACTGGAAGCGCGGCTGGATGCCGTCGAAGCGCTCGTGGGGTCGGGGACAGGCCGGGCGGCTGTTCGTGAGAAGTTGCGGCAGATTAGCGACCTGGAACGCCTGACGAACCGCCTGTTGGTGGGGCGTGCGGGGCCTCGTGACCTGCTGGCCCTGGCGGATAGCCTAAGTGTCGTTCCTGAACTGCGCGAAATCATTGCGCCTGTCGAACCCTTACAGGCGATATACGACGCGCTGGATCCGTGCCCGGACGTGGTCGCGCTGATCACCGGGGCCATCGTCGAGGAGCCTCCGGCGACGTTGAACACGCCGGGCATATTCAGGCGCGGCTATTCACCGGAACTGGATCGGGTGATCGATGCCAGCCGGGACGCCAAGGCGTGGGTGGCTCACCTGGAAGAAACCGAGCGCGAACGGACGGGGATCAAGAGCCTGAAGGTCGGTTTTAACAAGGTGTTTGGCTATTACATCGAGGTCAGCAAGGCCAACACCGGCAAAGTTCCGGAGGAATACGTTCGTAAGCAAACGCTGGTCAACGCCGAACGCTACATCACGCCGGAGTTGAAGGAATATGAAGCGCTGATCCTCAACGCCGAGGAGCGCCTGCTGGAAATCGAGACGCGCCTGTTTGGGGAACTGTGCGACCAAGTGCGCTCGCGGGCTGATTCGTTGCTGCACACAGCGCGTGCGCTGGCGCACCTGGATGGCTTCACCTCGCTGGCGGAGGTGGCGGCCCGTGAGAACTACGTGCGTCCGGTGCTCACTGAGGATGACGTGTTAGACATTCGTGATGGGCGGCATCCGGTTGTTGAGAAGATGTTGACGGGCAAGCGTTTTGTGCCCAACGACACGCACTTCGACGAGCAAGAGCGCCTGCACATCATCACGGGGCCGAACATGGCCGGTAAGAGTACGATCATTCGCCAGGTAGCCCTGATAACGCTCTTGGCGCAAATCGGCAGCTTTGTGCCCGCTCGCGAAGCGACCATCGGACTCGCCGACCGCATTTTCACGCGCATCGGGGCGCAGGACGAGATTCATGCCGGTCAATCGACCTTTATGGTGGAAATGGTTGAACTGGCGCTGATCCTGGCGCACGCGACGCGTCGCAGCCTGATCATTCTGGATGAGATTGGGCGCGGCACGAGCACGTATGACGGGATGGCGATTGCGCGGGCGGTGGTGGAGTTCATCCACAACAACCCGCGCCTGGGAGCGCGGACGCTGTTTGCGACGCATTACCACGAGTTGACCGAACTGGCGAATATTTTGCCCGGCGTGGCGAACTACAACGTCGCCGTTGCCGAAGAGGGCGATTCGATTGTGTTCCTGCACCGGCTGATGCCCGGCGGAACCGACCGCTCGTACGGCATCCACGTGGCGCAACTCGCAGGGATTCCGCGTGCGGTGGTGAACCGCGCGACGGACATTTTGAAAGAGCTTGAGGCTGCCGGAGGCGACTTCGTGGTCCAGCCGCGTGAGAAGGACGATGGGCCGGTGCAGCTATCGTTTTTCCAGCCCGATCCCGACCCCATCATCACGTTTGTCCAGAGCCTGAACGTAGACGAGCTGTCGCCGTTGGATGCCCTCACGAAGTTGTATGAATTGAAGCGCCTGGTTGGTGACTAGGGCGCGGCGGCGCTCGCCGGATCACGCGGCCCGACCTGAGCGGTGGGGGAAACAGCCGGTTTTATCGGCGATTTTGCTTAACCTGAAATGCGCATGTTACCATCACGTCGACGCGCCGCAGTGTACTGGATGTGAGGATGGGTGTGAACGACCAGGAAG
Source organism: uncultured Anaerolineaceae bacterium (assembly GCA_964611395.1). Lineage (GTDB taxonomy): Bacteria > Chloroflexota > Anaerolineae > Aggregatilineales > Aggregatilineaceae > CAZSXY01. Next base: position 22,471 of record CAZSXY010000027.1, read on the forward strand.
CAAAGCGAAAACATTGGCGAATCCGGCCTCAAGTTCCGGCGGAGGCTCTTGAGCGGTTGCGGACGTTCCACCCGGTCATGGCCCAGGTGCTCTATAACCGGGGGTATGACACCCCCGAAAAAGCCCGAGTTTTCCTTGAGGGCGGTGACGATGCGCTGCATGGCCCGTTTGCGCTGCGTGGGATGAATAAAGCTGTTGCCCGCATCCGCAAGGCGATAAGGACAGGTGAAACGATTGCTGTCTACGGGGATTTTGATGCGGATGGTGTGACCAGTACGGCGTTGCTCACCCAGGCATTGGGAGCGCTTGGCGGGCAGGTGATCCCTTACATACCCGATCGCGTCGATGAAGGATACGGCTTGAATAACAAGGCGCTGCGCACCTTGCGCGACCAGGGCGTGTCGCTGGTCGTCACTGTGGACTGTGGGATTCGCGCGGTTGCTGAAGTGGCTTATGCTCGCTCGATTGGACTCGATGTGATCGTGACCGATCACCATTCGGTAGGCGACGAATTGCCGGCGGCATTGGCAGTCGTTGATCCCAAGATTGATGCCCGGTTGCGTGCTGAGCGGGGCGATAATAGCGGTTATCCGGAGGATATGCTGGCCGGGGTGGGCGTGGCTTACAAACTGGCGCAGGCGTTGTTCCTGGCTGAGCAAAAGCAGGGCCGCCGCCAGCCGCCGTTGAAGCTCGAAGACTTGCTCGATCTTGTGGCGCTGGGAACGGTGGCTGACCTGGCCCCTTTAGATCGCCTGGAGAATCGCGAATTGGTCCGGCGCGGGCTTGAAGTGCTCAACCGGGCACAGCGTCCGGGGCTTTTTGAACTCGCGCGGGAGGCGGGCGTCGAACCGGGCACGATCGACACCACGGCGATTGGGTTCATGCTGGCGCCGCGTATCAATGCGGCGGGTCGCCTGGGCAACGCGATGGTAGCTTACCAGTTGCTTATCGAGGACTTGCCGGAAGCGGGGCGACTGGCGAAGGAACTCCAGGAATTGAACGTCGAGCGCCAAATGAAGACGCAAGCGGCGGTCGAGATTGCGCGTGAGCGTGTGTTGCGCGAAGCGGATGGCGACATACCCCTGATTTTCGACGCCGGGCCGGAATTCGAGCCGGGCATTGTCGGGCTGGTGGCAGGGCGCTTATGCGAGGAGTTTTATCGGCCAGCGGTTGTGCTTGAACAGGGAGAGGGCGAATCGCGCGGCTCGTGCCGGAGTATCCCTGAGTTCAATATCATCCAGGCGCTCGACCGGTGCGCCGATTTGTTGGTTCGGCATGGCGGGCATGCGCAGGCGGCGGGGTTTACAGTGCCCAACGAGAATATCCCATTGTTACGCGAGCGGTTGAGGGCGCTGGCCGAGAAGGCCCTGGACGAGGTGGACTTGCGCCCGACGCTGGAGATTGACGCCGAAGTGCCGTTCAAAGACCTGACCATGAGTCTTGCCGACGACCTGCGACGCCTGGAACCAACGGGCGCGAAAAACGGCGCACCTGTGTTTGTGACACGGGGGTTGCGGGTGGACAAAATGCGGCGTGTGGGGCGTGAGGACAAGCACCTGTGGCTGCGCTTCACCGATGGGCAGCGCAACCACACCATCGACGCGATTGCCTTCAAACAGGGGGCGTGGAACGAGCATATGCCTCCCGTCATCGATGTGGCGTACCGCCTGGAGATCAACGAGTGGAACGGCCGCAAGAAACTGCAGCTTAACGTGCAGGATTTACGCCCCGCTGAGTGACGTGGCAGATCGTGACACGACGCCACGCGTTTCGGCCCTGAGTCAGCTTTCCAATGCAACGTTTCTTCTCTCTCGCGTTCCGCCAACTGTCCGGGGTGGCGGTCGCTGGCGCATTCTTTGTCTGTGGCAATCCGTATTCGGCTGCGGGTGCTCAGGCCGGGTGGGGAGTCGCTGCCGGACGTCAGGTAATACGAGTTCGATAGGGGGAACGGATGGGACGGCGCGTGCCCGCCGGGGTAGTGGGGCTTGTTTTTGCATGCTTGTACCTGCTCACCATGGGGCGCGGGTTCTACACCAGCGATGGTGACGTCATGTTCAAAACAACGGCAGCGCTGGTCGAGTCGCGCACCTGGACGCTCGATCCCGATCCGGGGCTGCCGCAGATTGTGCGCGGGCACGACGGGCGCTTCTACAGCAAGTACGAGCCGGGTTTGCCCTTGTTGGGCATTCCGTTCTATGTTGTTGGTGACTGGGTTGGACGGATCAACCATGCCGATCGTTACCGGCTGGCAGCGATTTTCTTTCTGGCGTTGCCTGCGCTGGCGGCTGCCGGGAGCATTGCCCTGCTCGGTGTGATCGGGGAGCAGCTCGCCCCGGCGCAGCCGCGACGCGGCTTGCTGGTTGCGTTATGCGCCGGCCTGGGGACGCCCTTGTGGGTTTATGGGCGCGTCCTGTTTCCCGAAGCTCTGCTTGCCCTGTTGCTGACGGCAACCGTCGTGCTGGTCTGGCGCGGCGCTGCTCGCCCAGCGTCGCTTCGGTGGTGGTTGCTGGCCGCCGGGGCCGTGTTTGGAATCGGGATGCTGACGCGCGTGGGGTTCATGATCTATGCACTGCCTCTGGCGGTACTCGTGCTACGTGTTGGTCCGGCAGGGGTGTCGCGTTACCGGCGTTGGCGGCATCTGGCGTATTTTAGTGCAGGGGTGTTGCCGGGGTTGGCGGGGGTGCTGGGGCATAACGCATTGCGCTTTGGCGACCTGCTACACACGGGCTACGCAGGCGAAGGTTTCAGCACAGCGCCCTGGCTGGGCATTGGAGGGTTGTTGTTAAGCCCTGGCAAGGGCGTGTTTGTCTTTGCGCCGGTGCTGGTGGTGAGCGCTGCGCTGTGGCCGCGTTTCCGGCGCGAGCACCCGGCGCTGGGCGATTTTCTGGCGGTGGCGTGGTTCGTGGCGCTCGGTGTCTATGGGTCATGGTGGGCCTGGGGTGGGGGGTGGTGCTGGGGGCCACGGTTCCTAGTGCCGCTCGTGCCGCTGAGTTGCCTGCCGTTGCTGGCGATACCGCCGCGACGATCCTGGCTCGTGGCCTTGTTGGGGACGACGTGTCTGGGTGTGGTGGTGAATGGGTTGGGCATCATCACCGATGAAGTGGCGCACTATGCGAGCGTGGCGGCGCATCATGCCAACCCGGAGATGGCGGTGGCCTTTTCGGTGCATGATTCCCAGCTTGTTGGGGCGGCACGCGCGTTGGTGGCAGGGCGAACCGAATCCTTGGGATTGTTTCATCTGGAAGCTGTGGGGTTGCCCGTGACGTGGACGGTGGGCGTACCCCTCTTGTTATTGGCCGGTCTGGTGGCAGGAGCGCGGCAGATGTTCCTCGTGTGGCGTGAGGCCCAGGCAGTGACAACAACTAACTCACGCTTCGCGCGTACAAAGTATTGAAGTGGGCCATTGGATCGAAAAGGATTGGACATGGGGCTACGTGCATTTCAAATACCCGCCGACTTATCCGCGCTGAGCGAATTGATCCCGCCAAGCTTTCAATATCCGGAAAATGAAGCGTGGAACATTCAGCAGGACGAAGTCGACAGCATGGTCGACAGTATGGAAGGGCTGCGGCGCATCTGGCCGCTGCTTCGCGTATTGCAGCTAGTATACCCACCGCTGCGCGACCTGTTGCGGGGATTCATGTGGGAGGAGGATGGCGAACCGGTTGGGATGGTCAACATGCTCCGTTCTGGCAGCACCGATCAATGGTTGATCGGGAACGTGGCGGTGCTTCCGGCGTTCAGGCGGCGCGGCATTGGTCGAAAACTGGTGATGGCGGCGGTTGAGGGGGCGCGTGCGCGTGGCGCAAAGCGCATCGTTCTGGATGTGGTGGCCGGAAACGTCCCGGCATACGAACTCTACGAATCACTTGGTTTCGAGCACTTCGATAGCAGTGTCGAGCTGGCGTTTGACACCACCAACGGCATGCCGCAACCGGTGGCCTGCCCGGAGGAGTATGTGATTGGTGAGCGGAAGTTGTCGGATTGGAAACCCGGCTATGAATTGGCCCGGCGCATTACGCCAGATCGCGTGAGCACATTCAAACCGGTTGAGGTGGGCCGGTTTCGCCAGCCTCGTTTGTTGGTGTGGTTGATGCCCGTTTTGGGGCGCGCGTTGGGGGTGCGCCCGATGGCGTTTCTCGCGCGTTGCGTGAGTGATGATCGCGTCGTGGCAGCGGTTGCAGTGGCGGTGCGGCGTAAGCCCGGCGGGGTGAACCAGGTCGAGGTGATGCTTGATCCCGCCCACGGCGATCTTGCGCCGCACCTGGTCAATTTTATGCTGCGGACTGTGCTGGGCGCGAGTCCGGGGCGACGGATCACGCTGCACGTACCGCAATGGCAAGAACCGTTGTTGGAGGCTGCGCTTGCCGCGGGGTTTGAGCGGCGATCGGAGTTCCACTCGATGGGCATCATTGTGTGAATCTGCGATGATTGGGGGTATTGGTGCGTGCACGTTTTTGCCATTCGACACCAAGCGAGAGAGAATGGGCTTGCGAATAGCTTTTAAAAGCAAGAGTGGAGATAGTTTCGATGCGAATTGCCAATAGGGGGAAGGTGTTTGGGGCGTCCCTGAAACGCGTCCGCGTGTGGTTGGCTGCCGTGAAGTGGAGCGCCGCCCTGCTCATTCAGGCGGCAGATGATGCGCTTGATGCCGATCAAGATGAGTCGGGCGCAAAACCCGCGTTTTGGTATGGCGGCCAGGCGGTGATCGAAGGGGTGATGATGCGCGGGCGATATGTGGCGGCGGTGGCCGTCCGCAATCCCAAGCATGAGATTGTCATCAAGGAAGTGCCGCTCAACGCGGCGCTCTACCGGGGTCGCATTGCGCGGTTGCCGTTTGTGCGCGGCCTGGTGTTGCTGTGGGACGCCCTGGTGCTTGGCACAAGCGCCCTCATGTGGTCGGCGGATGTGGCGCTGGAGGAAGAAGAAGACATCGATTTTTCTCTCGAAGGCGCGGCAGGTGTGGGCTTGGTTGCGTTTTCGCTGGCGCTTGGCATCGGGCTATTCTTTGTGCTTCCGGCGGCGGCGTCGGCGGCTGTGAAGTCGCTCACCGGCATCAACAGCAAGCTGGCGGCGGACATTATTGAGGGCGTGATCAAGCTGGCGCTGCTGGTGGGATATATCTGGGCCATTGGCTTCATGAACGACGTGAAGCGGCTCTTTGGTTATCATGGCGCAGAGCATAAGACGATCAATGCCTATGAGGATCACGCCGAGCTGGTTCCTGAGGTCGTGGCCGGTTACCCAATCCAGCACCCGCGCTGCGGCACCGCGTTTTTGCTGACGCTGGTTGTGCTTTCAGTGGTCATTCACATCATCACCGGGCGACCTGATAGTGTGCCGATGCTGTTGCTGTCGCGGGTCGGGCTGATCTTTCCCATTGCGGGCATTGCATACGAAACGATTCGTTTCACGGCGAAGCACCTGGATAACCCCGTGATCCGGTTGGGCATACGGCCTAACCTGGCGCTGCAAAGCCTGACCACGCGTGAACCGGATCACGATATGCTGGAAGTTGGGATCGTGGCATTGGAGCGTGTGCTGGCAGCGGAAAAAGCCGGTGTGTCAATTCCGGAACCGCGTATTACGGGCGCGGCGGTGCCCGAAACGGGCGATTGATAGGAACGTCTGGATCAACTGAAGCAGGGCTGCCGGATCAGGAAGCTCTGCTTTTTTATTGGGTGGTTGGTTGGGCAACGAATAGGAGTGCCACACTGCGCTGCAACGGCTCCGTGATCATTTCGACGGTGAAGCCCGCTTCCGACAGTCGTGCTTCGATGTCGACCGGCCAGGGGCGGCGTTGCCCGGTGACCCGGTAGGCGATCTCCAGGGCGCTGGCGGCGGGATGTTTACCGGTCAGCAGCCCGCCATAGACAACCACCAGCCGTCCGCTGGGGCGTAATACCCGGTGAACTTCATGCAACGTGCGGGGATCGACGATGAAATCGGTGGGAAAGGTGCTTACGACGGCGGCGAAGGTGTTGTCAGGGAAGGGGAGCGCCTGGGCCTGCCCGCGTACCAGCGGTGGCCGCCACCCCCAGTTCCGCAGTTTGCGCTGCGCAATGCGCCCCATCGCCGGGCTGAGGTCGAGCGCGGCCACCCGGTACCCGGCACTGCGTAGCTCAATGGCCATGTCACCGGTTCCATGCGCCAGTTCCAATACGCGCGCGCCGGGCGGGGCGTGCAGATGGGCGAGCGCCGCCCGCTGCCAGTCACGCCACTGGCCGAGGCTGACGACCTGGCTCACGGTGTCGTAAGTGAAGGCCAGTTCGTGATAGAGCAGCCGGAAGCCGAGGCGCACGAGTGCCCACCATGCTTTGGTCAGTCGGGCATGATGAAGATTGCGAGGTGCGGTGGACTGCATGCAACAGGTCTCCTGGTGGGAATCTGTCCATTGCCTGATCCGGCAGCCGTGATCGGTGTCGTGTTGGTGTGAATTACCTGGTTGCGGCAGGCGGTTGCCGCCTTTACTATACCACCCGGAGCCGCCTTCGTCTGGCGTCTTCTGGACAGATTCCGCCGAGCGTGTAAAATGTTCCCTCAGCGTGCAAAATGATTTGACTCGCTGCTTGAGAGCGGTGTGTCCCGCCGGCCTGGACTACGGGCACGTGCAGCACCGGTCGACGGAGGCGTTCGCAATGCGCAGGTAGCTCTCCGCCGCGTTCAACCATTTGTAAGCAGCGTGCTGGTTTATCCAAGCTGTTTGGAGGAGATTTTCATATGCCGTACTCGTGGCGCTTTTTCCGCCCTGTTGTACTGATTGTCTTGCTTGCGACCCTGATCGTTCCTCTGGCTGGTCGCCCCAGCTATGCCCAAGATGATGAAAAGGTTCCGGTGGTCATTCAGGGGACGCCGGAGCTAGAGGACCTGGTTGGTGCAATCCGTGACGCCTATGTTGATGCTGTAGAAGATGCCGACGTACAAATCGACCCGCGCGGCGGGCTGCGGGCTGCGTTCGAGGCGATGTGCAAGGGCGAGGTAGACATTGTGATGTCATCCGAGCCAATTTCCGACGCCATGATCAAGGCCTGCCTTGATAACGAGCAGGACTTCATCGAAACGGTGCTGGCGTATGACGCGGTGGCGCTGGTGGCGACGCCTGAAGCTGGCCTGACGTGCCTGCCCGGCGAGGCGGTTTACGACGCCTGGCAGCTAGGTGCAGAAGAAGAACTGACGTGGGCCGATCTCGGCTCGGAGTTGCTGGAATCTAAAGTAAGCTTCTACGGCCCCGACGACCTGTCGCCAGCCTATCTGCTGTTCAAGAATCTTGTGCCTGCCGGCGCACTACGCGAGGATATTGTCTTCGCCGACGATGCGCAGGCCATTTTGGACAAGGTGCAAGAGGAAGGGGCAAGCGCCTTCGGGTTTATGTCGCTGGCGGATTTCGAGCGACTGAGTGCTGAGACGGAGCTGGTTCCGCTGGCGATTGAAACGGAAGATGGCGAATGCGTCTCGCCAACGCTGGCGAGCCTGGCGAATCGCACGTACCCGTTGGCGCGGACGGATTACCTGTATGTCAATGCTGCCAGCGCTGAGCGGCCTGAGGTGCGCGATTTTATGGCGTTTGTGTTGGCTGATGACGGCGCCGTGAAGGCGTTGGGGCCGGAGTACGGGGTAATCGTTGCTGGCGATGCGACGTACGAATACGGCGTCAACAGCGTTACCGGCGGTACGACGGGCCGCACTTTCTCGCGTCCGGTTACCCCGGTCAACGTGTCAATGGCCCAGGAAGGGATCGTTAAGGTCGTGGGTTCGGCCATGCTGTACGACGACATTGCCCGCCTGATCAATCGTGAGTTCAAGAGCCGCTTTGTGAACGCGGATATCGAGACGGTCTACGAGGGTAACAAGGCCGGGTGGGATGCGTTCTGTGCGGGTGAAGCGGATATGCTCCAGGCCACGCGCGAACCGTCTGACGAGCAGATTGCACAGTGCGAAGCCAACGGTATAAATCCGTATGTTCTTGACCTCGGTTACCAGGCGCTTGTACTCGCGGTTCCCGCCGGGGCGGATTGGGTGGACTGCCTGGATGGCGATACAGCGGCGGCGTTGTTCCGCGCCGGGACGGAAGATGAGCCTGCGGCGACACAATGGCAGGACGTGAATCCCGACTGGCCAGCACGCGATGTGTTGCTGGTTGCGCCGCCCGCCTCGACGGGTGAAACGGACTTCCTGACGTTCAACCTGATCAACAAGCTGACGTTCGCCGTCCGGCAAGACATGGTTATCGATGATGATCCGCTCTACCGCGTCCAGGGCGTCGCCAATACCGACAACGGCCTGACGTATCTATGGTGGACTGATTGGCAGGGTAGCACGGCGGATGTGAAGCTGTTGGGCGTCGATATGGGATCGGGCTGCGTCGCTCCGTCGCCGGAGACGTTTGCCGATGGCTCTTACGGGCTGTCGTTCCCCGTCCGTTTCGTCTTCAGCCGGGCCGCGTTTGATGATCCACTCGTGCGCGCTTACCTGTGGCATTTCTTCGATGAAACGTCGGTTGATACGCTGGCTGGCTACCCGTTTGCGGGCTTCGATCTGGACGCTTACAAGCGCGACCTGCGTGACGAGGTTTATGACTTGCTGGCTGCATACGAAGAACAGGCTGCCACAGCGGAGAGTGATACGGGCGGTGAACCCGCTGCCAGCGAGGACTCCGGCGACACGACGTCAGGCGACTAGACCTTCGTTGGGCAGTAAATCAGAAGGCGGGCATTCAATCGCCCGCCTTTGTATTTACCCGCGACCGAGCCAGATCTCCGCCTGAAGGTTGCCGTCTATGATGCCGCCGGTCTCGGTGGACAGGTCGGCTTCGAAATGGTGACGTTGGTTTGCCACAAGGACTACTCGCCAGTTCAGCGCATTGATCGTCAGGGTGTCTAGCGTACGTGGGCGAAGACTTGTCAGCAGCGGCCACAGGATAGCCTGGTTGATGGTGCGATCGTTGCCAGGTTCGGGGCAGACGATCGAGAAGTGTTCAGTTTGGGCGGGGTTATCCGGCAGAAATGTCAGGTTGACCCCGATTTGTTCACCCTGAGCGAAGGTCGTGCCCTCTACCGTGAACGTGAGCGGCAAAGCATCCTCGACATCGGCGTTGCACGGCGGGTGGCTGATAGAGGGGGAAAAAGTGCCGTTGCCGCTTGCTATGCCGTCGAGGGTGACCGCAAAGCTGGCTGATCCGCTATAACGCAATTCTTCGGCTAGGCTGCTGTCGTTGATGTGCAGATCGACGCGGATGAACCAGCGGCCTTCGACCGGAAACAGGTCGTAGGGTAATGTCGGCGTTGGCAGGGGGGTGTTGGTGGGCGGTGGTGGCACGATCTTGGTGATGACCGGCGGCACAGTGGACCGGGGCGTGCGCGTGGGGGCCGGCGAACGCCCGTTGCAGGCGACCACGAGCGCGAGCATAAAAGGAATCGCTGTGGCGAGACGCGCAATCTGTTTTCGCCGTTCAACTGGCATATGCGAATGTCTCCTTGATCCACTGGCTCACTGCGACGGGCCGGAGTTTTCACCGGCCTGGCGAGTGCGCCGCAACCGGGCAAGGTTCTGCCGGGCGGCTTCACGGTCTTGCATTTCCTGGACTCGATCCAGCAAGAACCGCCACATATCAATCGGAACCTGAACGGCAACAATTTCGTCATCTTCGTTACGGATATGGGTTACCGATTTCCAGACATCGCTTAGGTCCATGAGTCCGCGTCCTCATCCCGGCGACAGGGTTAACTTTGCGCCATTATACCCCGCGAGCCGTGATGGTGCTGCCAACGCAAGGGCCGTAAACGAGCTTCCAATGCTGCCCCGTGATAGGAAGAAAAGCACCGGCAAGTAATGGCGCAAATGTGCTACAATAGCCGGGCTGCGGCGCGGTGACCGCTTAGAAACGGAGTGAAATATGCGCGACGTTTTCGTCGCCCTTGACCTGGAAACAACCGGGTTAAACCAGTATGAGGATGCTATCATCGAGATTGGGGCAGCGAAATTTCATAACGGTGAGCTGCTCGAAGAATTCAGCACTTTGGTCAATCCGGGGCGTAGTGTGCCTGACCGGATCACGTCGATCACGGGCATTCGCACCGACGATTTGATCGAGCAGCCAACCATCCAGCAGGTGTTGCCAGACTTGAGACGTTTTATCGGCTCTTATCCGATCGTGGGTCACCGGATCGATTTTGACCTGGGGTTTCTGAGCCGGTTTGACGTGGGGACGACCAATCTGGCGATCGACACTTATGAACTGGCATCGGTGATGATGCCGATTGCCCCCCGGTACAACCTCAACAGTCTGACCAACCAGCTTGGCATCAACCTGGAAAATGCGCACCGCGCCCTGGACGACGCCATCGCATCTGCCCGCGTGTATTGGGCGCTGTGGGAGCGGATCATGGAACTGCCCCTGGCGACGCTGCGCGAGATCGTGGAGGCGGCCCGCGAGTTAGACTGGAGCGCCAAGCCGGTTTTCATGGAGGCGCTCCAGGCGCGTAGTCGCTCGGCATTTACCGAGGCGCAGGAGAGCAAGGGGCGGCAGGCTGACGCGGAGGCGCTGTTCACGCGCGATACGCGCCCCTGGCGTCCGCTGCGTCCCAACGGTAATCGCGTCCCGCTGGATGTTGATGCGCTGGCGGCGACCATCGAGGACGGGGGAGATGTTGCAGCGGCGTTTCCCGGCTACGAACACCGCCCGCAACAGGTTACGATGCTTCGCCATGTATCAGAAGCTTTCAACAACAACGAACACCTGATGGTCGAAGCGCCCACCGGCGTGGGCAAGAGCATGGCGTATCTCATCCCGGCGATTACGTGGGCCGTGCAGAACGATGAGCGGGTTGTGGTCAGCACGGCGACGATCAATTTGCAAGACCAACTGATCGCCCGCGATTTGCCCATGTTGCGTAAGGCGCTCGGCATCCCGTTCGAAGCCGCGCTGGTGAAGGGGCGCAGCAACTACCTTTGCCCGCGCCGGTTGCTGACGCTGCGCAGGCGGGGGCCGACCTCGATCAGCGAATTGCGCGTGCTGGCCAAGGTGCTGGTGTGGCTGCTCGAATCGGACTCCGGTGACCGGGGCGAGATTTCGTTGCGCGGGTACGAAGAAAACGCCGTGTGGGGGCGGCTCAGCGCGGAGGATGAAGGCTGTTCGCTGGAACGGTGCAGTGACCAGATGCACGGCACGTGCCCATTTTACAAAGCGCGGCGCAACGCGGAGTCGGCGCATGTGCTGGTCGTCAACCACGCGTTGCTGCTGGCCGATGTGCAGATCGGCAATCGCGTGCTGCCGGAATATTACCATCTGATCATTGATGAAGCGCACCACCTGGAAGATGCTACAACGAACGGGTTGTCCTTCCAGATCAACCGGTCGACGTTGCAGCGCCAACTCGGCGACCTGGGAGACGCGCAACGCGGGCTGCTGGGCGATGTCATTCGCAGCACGCGGGGCAGTGTGCCGGGCAAATACTTCACCCAGGTTGAAGCGTATGTCGCTACGGTGAGCGAGACGCTCAATGCGATGGGCCATCATGCCGAACGCTATTTCGATATGCTCCATCGCTTCCTGCAATCAACGGGGATGTTACGCCCCGGTGAGTATTCCAACCAGGTGCGGATCACGCCCCAGTTACGGCAGCAGCCCAACTGGGCATCTGTGGAAGATGCCTGGGACGTACTTGGCCAGTTCACGCTTGCGATTGCTGATGCCATGAACCGGCTTGCGCGGGGACTGGTTGGGTTGGAGCAGTTCGACGTTTTGAACTATGAGGACGTGTTGTCGAGCGTGCAGGCTGCCGCACGCCACCTGGAACAAATTCATGTGCAGCTCGAATCGTTTTCGATTAGCCCGCAGGAAAACATGATCTACTGGGCGCAGGTCGACCAGGACGGCACGCGTCTGTCGATCCATGCTGCGCCGCTTCATGTGGGACCATTGCTCGAACAGTACATCTGGAGCGCGAAAGACACGGTGATTCTGACCAGCGCGACATTGCGCACAGCCGGCACGTTTGACTTTGTCAAAGACCGGCTTGGTGCAGAGCATGTAGAGACCGCCGTTGTCGGCACGCCGTTTGACTACGAAACCTCGACGCTGGTCTTCATTCCGACGGATATGCCGGAGCCGAACCGGCGCGAGGATTACCAGCGAGCCGTGGAGCGCGGGCTGATTGGACTGGCGGCGGCGACCGAGGGACGATTGCTGGGCCTGTTCACCAGTTACGCACAGCTCCGGCAGACGGCCCAGGCGATTGCGCCCCGCCTGGCGCTGGGAAATATCGAGGTGTTTGATCAAAGCGACGGGACCAGCCGACAGGCGTTGCTTGATGGGTTCGTGCGGGCTGACCGGGCCGTGCTGCTGGGGACGCGTTCCTTCTGGGAAGGGGTGGATATTCCTGGCGAGGACTTGAGCGTTGTCGTGATCGTGCGATTGCCGTTTGCCGTGCCCAGTGACCCCATTTTCGCGGCGCGATCCGAGTTGTATGAGAATAGCTTCATGCAATATGCCGTGCCGGACGCCGTGCTTCGCTTCCGGCAGGGGTTTGGGCGGCTCATCCGCACGAAAACCGACCGGGGTGTCGTGGCCATGTTTGACAACCGCGTGATTACGAAGCGGTACGGGCAGGTGTTCCTGGATAGTCTGCCGGGTTGCACGGTGGTGCGCGGTCGTCTGGCGGACCTGCCACGCGTTGCGGTTGATTGGATCAATCGCTAGGAGAGCAGGCGGCGGGTTCCCCGTTCAAGGGCGGCGCGAATCCTGGTATAATGGCCGCGGAAAACTCTACCAGCGCGATCACGGACTATGATCCGGCTAGACAAGGACAGAATTCTCGATGATTGATGTGAATCAACTGCGTAATGGCACAAACTTCACCCTGGATGGTGAACTCTATAAGGTGCTGAACTACCATCACAACAAAACCGGACGCGGCAGCGCCACGATCCGGGTGCAGGTGCGCAACCTCCGCACCGGGGCGACGCGCGAAATGACCTTTACATCCGGTGACCGGGTGGAAGATATCCGCATCGAAACATCGGTTGTGGAATACCTGTATGACGATGGTGAGTTTCTCACTTTTATGGATATCGAAACCTTTGAGCAGCCGCAGATGCGTAAGGACCTGTTCGGCGATGATTTCCTGTACCTGAAGGAAAACATGCAGCTTAAGCTGATGTCCTACGAGGGCGAAATCATCGATTATGAACTGCCACCCAATGTTGAACACAAAGTGGTCGAGGCCGAAATGGCAGTGGCGGGGAACACCGCCACCGGGGCGACTAAGAAAGTCAAGACGGAAACCGGCCTGAGGGTGTCAACGCCCTTGTTTGTGGACGAAGGTGACACGATCCGGATTGATACACGCACGGGGGAATATGTGACGCGCGTGTAGCGCGGGTGGCCAGTCGGGCGCGTAAAGACCGGACGGTAGCCCGGTCTTTTTTCACGAAGCTTGGGCGCTTGGCGTGCGGGCGGGGTTTGCTTACACTCATCACTGAAGGCTCTATTAGATGGTGGTGGAGGTAACAGCATGCGTACACCAGCGGGCAAGGAATGCCCTCATTATTACGAAGACTTCACTCGCGGGCGAGCGGTTCAAGAATGCCGGTTGGCCGCGCAAAACCCCGATTCGCTCTCCTGGCGGCCAGGCGATTGCTCGAAATGCAAGGTTCCTGACATTGTGCTGGCCAATGCCAGCCCTGACATGGAGCTGCGCTTGACGATTCGGAGCGTATTCCTCGGTTTCATCCGGCAGGTAAGGGTGGAGGCGTGGTGTATCCGGCACGATATACCAATAGAGAATCCCTATGTTGGCTGTCCGCTTGATGTAGAAGAAAGCGCCGCGCTGAAACTCTTCCAGGAGGCGTTGGAAAACGATAATGATTAAGGCTGTATTGTTGGACCTGGACGATACGCTGCTGGGGAATCCGCCACGCTATTTTACCGAGCAGTACCTGGGGTTGCTTGACGGGTTTGTGCGCGAACGGCTGGGCATGGCGAGTATTGTCAGAGATTTGCTGGATGGCACTCGTGCGGTCCTGGCCAGTTCCGACCCGATGCGCACAAACGCCGAGGTGTTCTACGACGTCGTTGAGCCGCGCCTGACCGTCGAGCGTGCCAGGTTCGACGAGACGGTGGCCGAGTTTTACGCCTGTGTGTACCCGCAGCTTGAGGGGATCACGCAGTGCCGTCCGGGGGCGCGACGCCTGGTCGAATGGCTGCTGGAGGCGGGTTACATGGTGGCTGTGGCGACGAATCCGCTGTTCCCCACTGTGGCCGTCGATCAACGGCTGGCATGGGCCGGTTTGCCGGTGGACGAAGTGCCGTTCATGTTTGTCACGACGCTGGACAACATGCATTTTGCCAAGCCCACCCCCAGCTATTACGAGGAGATTTTGGGGCGCGTTGGGATGCAGGCGGACGAAGCGATCATGGTCGGTGACGACTGGGAGAATGACATTGTGCCCGCTCGTGCTGCCGGGTTGAATACGTTTTGGGTGTGTCCGGATGGCTGTGGTTGCGACGCTACCGCGCAACCTATGGTCGATGGCTGCGGGACATTAGCCGATTTTGCTTCGCGGGTTCAGGATGAAGACTGGTTGAACACGCTTCGCCCCCAAGCGGTGACGCCCGACATGGTTATGCCGCGACTGATAGGCAATCTGGCCGCCGTAGCGGGCGTGGTGCGCGAAGCGCCAGCCCATGTGTGGCATATGCATCCGGATGAGGCTGAATGGTCGCCGGTTGAAGTGCTGTGCCACCTCGTCGATAGCGAACGAGACGTGCAGCGCCCGCGCCTTGAGCGCATTCTGGCCGAAGACAATCCCTTTCTGTCACGACCGAAAGCGCCACTAGCACCGGCATCACGCGTGTGCCCGGAAAGCGCGTGGCAGGTTGCCCAAGCCTTTGCTGCCGAGCGGCAGATGACGCTGGATTGGCTGGCCACCGTGCCCGATGAGGCGTGGGATCGACCGGCGCGTCATTACATCTTTGGGCCGACGACTTTCCTCGAAATGGCGGCGTTCACGGCACAGCATGACCGGTTACACCTCGTGCAGCTTTGCCAGACGATTGGCCAGTGTGTATAGATCAAAACGGGGACAACCAGTGGTTGCCCCC
>CAZSXY010000028.1:0-36425 GCA_964611395.1 uncultured Anaerolineaceae bacterium
TAAGTTCTATTTGCCGTTGGTAAGCTCGATTATACCGATCCTGCCTGCTGCTCCCCGAACCATGTAGGGCCAACCCACACACAACCGGCACACGATCTGCCGCGGTCGCCTGATATGCGCCTGATGCCCGTCAGTCCACGAACTCTATGAGGTCGGTGGTCATGGCTTGCAGATCGCTATACGCGCCGCGCCGGTGTTCGGGGAGCAACGACGCAAGCTGGTACATCATCTCGTGCGTCATCTGCCGCATCTCAGCGCGGGGGATGCGCTTGCGGCCTTCGGTCCGGAAACGGAAGGGTCGCCCGAACCGCACGGTTACCAGCGCACGGCGCAACCGCTTGAGGCTGGCGGGGAATTGCTCGGTGCCATCCAGGCCCACGGGCTGGATGATGGCATTGGCTTTCGTGGCGATGTAGGTTGTGCCGTCTTTGGGATCGGCCAGGCTGGGATGGCGCGTGCCCTCCGGCGCGATCAGCACGGCGTGTCCCCGCGCCAACAGCGCCCATGTGCTATCCAGCGCCTGGCGATCGACCTCACCACGCCGGACCGGATACACGCCCCAACTGCGGGCCATCAAGCCAATGATCGGGTGGCGGTAGTTTTCGATTTTGGTCATCGGGACCACAAAACGGTTGGTCACGGCTCCAACGACCACCGCCGGATCAATCGCGGCAATATGATTCATGATTACGATCATCGGCCCCCCGCGCGGAATGAACTCGCGTCCCTCGATGGTGGGCTTGACCAGCACCCCAAACCCCAGCGGTCGCAGGAGGCCATCACGCAGAATCCGGCGGCGCAGGGCAAAGCGTTCTTGTCGCTCGACAATGGGATGCACGCGCAAACGGCCTGAATATTCTGTGGTGCTCATCGTTGGCGATCTCCAAATGTAGGCTTGATGTCAGAATCTATTCCGCCATTAACGGCGACGGCGGCGCGGGCGGTTCTTGAGCTGCCGCACTTCGAGCGGCGTCAGCATCCGCCACTGCCCCGGCTTGAGGTTCCCGATCTCAAGGAATTCGATTTTAACGCGAATCAGACGCCGGACGGGGTGCCCCAGAAGCGACGCCACGCGGCGAATCTGGCGTCTGCGCCCCTCGCGCATCACGATTTCCAACCAGGTATCTTCACCGCGCTCGGAGAGCATCCGGACTTTCGCCGGGGCCGTGCGCTTGTCCTCCAGCATCACCCCGTTGCGCCACACTTCGAGCGTTTTGGGCGAGGGCCGCCCCACGACCAGCACATGATAGGTCTTGGTGTGGCCATAGCGCGGGTGCATCAGCTTATCGGCTAGGTCGCCGTCATTGGTGAGCAGAATCAACCCTTCGCTTTCGGCATCCAGGCGTCCCACCGTGAACAGATGGCCCTCATGTGGAACCAACTCCCGTGCCAGGCGGCGCTGCTCCTTGCCCTGGCGCTTGTTGGTGCAGAGCACATTGATGGGCTTATAGAGCAGGTAGTAAGCAAACTCCGGCGTTTTGAGGGCCTCACCGTCCACCCGCACCGTATCGCGTGACAGGTCCGCTTTGTCGCCTAGCTGGGCCACCTTGCCATTGACGGTGACGCGGCCCTGGCGAATCAGGTCTTCGGCGGCCCGACGGGACGCAATGCCCGCCTGCGAGATCAGTTTTTGCAGTCGTTCTTCAGCCATGGGTTCCAATCATCGAAAAGAGGGGGCCACCCCCTCTGGCTTACGTTCCGGTATAGCGAATGACCACCAGCGTCGTATCATCGAACGGCGGCGCATCGCCCATGAAGGCCTCGACCGCGTCGATGATGCGATCCTTGATCGTCCGCGCGGACAGACCGGCGGAGGCTTGCACGATGGCGGACAGCCGCTCTGTGCCGAATGGTTCGGCGTGCACGTTCTCAGCCTCGGTCACCCCATCGGTGTACAGCACCAGCACATCACCCGGCTGGAGCTGGTATTCGACGGCCTGCACCGGCAGGTCTTTGAACCACCCCAACGGACGCCCGCCACGCGGCAGGAACTCGGCGTTCCCCTGCGCGGCATGATATAGCAGCGGACAATTGTGCCCGGCATTGACCCCGGTGACAAGCCCTTTTGGGCGCAAGACAGTGTAATAGACCGTCACAAACATGCCGGATTCGGTGTCGCTGAGCAGGGTCAGGTTCGCCTGGCGCAACATCGCTTCCGGGGAATCCGTTGCCAGCGCCGCGCCGCGTATCATGCTCCGCGCCACCGCCATGAAGATAGCCGCCGGTGCTCCTTTGTCCGACACATCCGCGATCACCACGCCCAGGTCGCCGTTGCCGACGGGGAAGTAGTCATAGAAATCACCCGCCACCTCGCGCGCCGAGCGCCAGTCTGCCGCGATCTCGTAACCGGCGAAGGCGGGCGCTTCCTGGGGCAAAAGGCCGCGCTGGATGTCCTTCGCCATCTGTAATTCTTTTTCCATGCGCCCCTTTTCGACGGCCACGTGATACAGGCGCGCGTTTTCGATGGCGACCCCGGCCTGGCTTGCGAACGCGGCCAATAACCGGCGGTGTTCCTCGTTGAACAGCCCGCTGTGCAGATAGTTGTCCACATAGACCAGCCCAATCAACCGGTCTTTGACCAGGATCGGGACGCACAAGATCGAGCGCAGCCCCAGGATCATGATGCTATCCCCGCGCGTAAACCGCTCGTCGTACTGGGCGTTATCGGTTAGCAGGGGCTGGCGTGTCTGCACAACTTCGCGAATGATCGTCGTGCTGACCTGAAATTCTGGCGATTGCAGATCGTTACGGGCCATACCACGCGCGACCTTGAAGACAAGCTCGCCGCTTTCGTCATCGTGCAGCATCAAAAAGCCGCGCTCGGCCCCGGTTACCTCAATCACGCGATCCATGATGTTTTCCAGCACAACATCGAGATCGAGGCTGGAATTTAGTTCACGCGTGATATGGTAAAGAGTGGCGAGGTGGCCCGGATCGGACACAGGCGGAGAAGTCTGTGGTTCGCTCATAGCATTGTCCTTGTGACGTGGCGGTTCCGCATTATAGCACCCGCTGCAGCTTTGCCCAACACACGCCCGCACCTGGTATAATCACCCACGTGTCATAAGCGTTGTTTTGAGGAGCTATGATGGACCCTTACGACTATATTCAAGCACACCAGGACGAATTTCTCGAAGAGCTAAAAGAGTTGCTGCGTATCCCCAGCGTCAGCACCCTTTCTGAGCACCGGGACGACATCCGGCGTGCAGCAGAATGGTTAAAGGCGCACTTTGAGCACATCGGCATGACGCGCGCCGAGATTTTTGAGACGGCAGGCCACCCGATCGTATACGCGGAGTGGCTGGGGGCCGGTGATGCGCCGACGGTGTTGGTCTATGGCCATTATGACGTGCAGCCCGCCGACGATCCGCAGGGGCAATGGCAAAGCGATCCGTTTGAGCCGGTGGTGCGTGACGGCAAACTTTACGCACGCGGAGCCACCGACGATAAAGGCCAGACCTTCACCCAGATCAAGGCCGTGCAAAGCCTGCTGGCCAGCGGCACCATGCCGGTCAATATCAAGTTCATCGTCGAAGGTGAAGAAGAAGCCGGGTCGGATAGCATCTATGGCTTTGTCGAAGACCACACCGACCTGTTGGCGGCGGATGTCACGGTCGTGTCGGATACGCACATGCTCGGCCTGGATCGCCCCTCCATCGTGACCGGACTGCGCGGCATCATTTACATGGAGATCGAAGTTCACGGCCCCGCGCACGATCTCCATTCCGGCGCATATGGCGGCGTTGTCCACAATCCGGCGCAGGCACTGGTGCACATCCTGGCCGCGCTCCACGACGACGAAGGGCGCATCGCTGTACCGGGCTTCTATGATGATGTCGCTGCGCTATCGGCGGAACAGCGAGCGGCCCTGGCCCAGGCCCCCTATACGATCGAACGCCTTGAAAACGAAACCGGTGTGTCCAAGCCCTGGGGTGAACCGGGCTACGACCTGCACGAACGCCTGGGGATTCGCCCCACGCTGGAGATCAACGGGTTGGTGAGCGGCTGGACGGGTGAAGGCTCCAAGACGGTGCTGCCGGCGTCGGCGCTGGCGAAGGTTAGCTGCCGCCTGGTCCCCAACCAGGACCCGGAAAAAACGTTCCAGCAGGTCGCGGCCTACGTCGCCGCCCTGACACCGGATACCGTCACCAGCGAAGTGCGGTTGCTGCACAAGGGAGATTGGGCCGTCATTGACACCGATTCGCCTTACATGAAAGCTGCCGTGAGGGCGTATGAATTCGGGTTCGGGGCTACGCCGGTGTTCCAGCGTGAAGGCGGGTCGATTCCCGTTGTGGGCACCTTCCAAAAAGCGCTGAAGACGCCGGTGCTCTTGATGGGCTTTGGGCTGCCCGACGACAACCTGCATGCGCCCAACGAGAAGTACGATCTGGCATGCTTGAGCAAAGGGATGAAAACCGCCGTCAAGTTTTACGAAGAACTGGGGGCGCTCAGGTAATAGCGTATGCCAATGGCCTGAGTTCGGGAGAATTGAGGATGGGGATTGAGGGTCGAGTTGACGCTTGACCCTCCTATGCCCATGCGCTATACTTCGTCCGGCACGCTGCGCCCAGGGCAAAGCGGCTTGTCGTCATTGTCTCTAGCCTGAATCCGCGCCACGTGCGCGTTTTTTGAAGGAGGTCACAAGATGCCAAAACGTACGTACCAACCCAAAATACGTCGTCGCGTACGCGTCCACGGTTTCCGCAAGCGGATGCGCACCAAGAACGGGCGTCGAGTCTTGAAGGCTCGCCGCGTAAAGGGGCGCACTCTGTTGGCGCCCAAGATGAACAATCACGTCAAGAAGATCAACTGGAAGAGCTAGGCTGTCTCGGCACGCCGGGGCCATGCAGCGCCATCTGCGTCTTCGCCGTAGAGCGGACTTCATTCGGCTGCGCCGGCACGGTCGTGTCTGGCGTCACGCTTTTTTGATCCTGAGTGTCGCGCCGAACGGGTTGCCCTATAATCGCTATGGGTTCATCACGAGCAAGCATCTAGGCAAGGCAGTCGTGCGCAACCGCACGCGGCGTTTGTTGCGCGAAGCAGTACGCGGAGTACATGCCCACCTGCAACCGGGGCATGACATTGTGTTTATCGCCCGCCCGGCTATCGTCGGGCAGCCATTCCAGGCCGTCCGCGAAGCCGTTACGGCGAGCTTGAAGCGGGCGAAACTGTGGCTGCCACCGCCAGAGGACGGATCACCATGAAATATCTTGGGCTGGTGCTCATTCGCCTCTATCAGTTGACTTTCTCGCGTATTTTTCCACCGAGCTGTCGCTACGAACCCAGTTGTTCACATTACACTTATGGGGCGATCCAGAAATACGGCCTGATCCGGGGTGGTTGGATGGGGCTGAGGCGTATCGGGCGTTGCCATCCCCTGAGTCCAGGCGGGTACGATCCGGTACCCTAGTCTCCCGAACATGTGTTGGCAGAGGATAACGAAGGAGCACCATTGATTACATCGCGTGTCCTGACATCTCGAACTCGTGTGGTCCTTGGCGTATTGGTGTTCAGCGCCCTGATACTGGCGGCGTGTGGTGGCAGTGTCCAGGATAGCTGGGCCGGTGTTGCCGCCGGGCCTGACATGAAAGCGATCTATATCGCCCATGATAAGCACGTAACTGCCATTAATCCGGGCAGTGGCGCGATTCTGTGGGAATTTAGCGATGGTGATGCCAAATTCTTTGCCGTCCCCACTGCCGTCGATGACGTCCTATATGTGGGTGATTACGAAGGCCGCATGCACGCCCTCTCCGCAGAGGGCCAACCCCTCTGGCGCTACGAACCGGCCAAAGAAACCATTCTGGGGCCAATTTCTGTCACCCCCAAAGACCGGGTCATTGGCGGTGTCGCGGTTGATTCGGACAAGGTGTATTTTGGCCTGGGTAGCCGCAACGTTGTCGCCGTTTCTCGCACAACCGGCAAAGAAATGTGGACCTTCGAAACCAATCACGGCGTTTGGTCCATGCCGCTCTACATCCCGGCCAACCCGGAAGAGCCAGGCAGCAAAGCCATCGTCTATGTGGCCTCGCTTGACCACCGCCTGTATGCGCTCGATGCGGAAACAGGTAAAGAATTGTGGCGCAAAGACCTGGGTGGAGCAGCGCCGGGCGATCTGGTGTATGATCCGGTGCGCAATCGTGTGTACGTCGGCACATTCCTGTCCGAGCTGGTAGCCGTCGACCTGGCAACTCATAACATTGTGGATCGGTTTGAGACAGAAGGTTGGGTATGGGGTTCCCCTGCATTTGACGAGGACATCCTCTATTTTGGCGACCTGGCCGGCATCTTGTATGCTGTACGCGTCACGGATGAGGGGTTCGAGCAGGTGTGGAAACAACCGGTTGCCGAAGATGCCATCCGTTCCACTCCCATATTGACCGATGGCCTGGTTATCGCCGCGTCCAAGGACAAGAACATCTACGCGGTCAGCAAGGAAAACGGGGCAAGCCAGTGGCAGCAAGACCTTGAGGGTGAAGCGCTGACCGAACTCGTATTCGTGCCCGCCAGCCCAGATGACCCCGAAGCTCATGATCTGGTTGTCGTCGGGACGGACAAAGGCGACCAGCGGTTTGTAGCGCTGGCCGTCGATTCCGGTGCGGAAATCTGGACTTACTCTGACTAACGCCAGCGTCCAATCGCTGCATAGCCTGAAAGAAAAGGCACTGGCCCATGCTCGACATCATCATCAATCCCTTTATCACCATTCTGCTGTTCCTGTACCAGGTTTTGGGCGGGAACGTGGTGCTGTCTATCATCGTGTTCACTATTCTGGTGCGTCTCGCGACCTACCCCTTGACGATGAAGCAGCAGCGTTCCACCAAGGCCATGCAGGAACTCCAGCCAGAGTTGAAGAAACTGCAAGAAAAATACAAAAACGATCGGGAGCGGCTGGCCCAGGAGCAGTGGGAACTGTATCGCAAACACGGCGTGAACCCGCTGGCGAGTTGCCTGCCCTTGCTGATCCAGTTACCCATTTTGCTGGGTCTATACCGCGCCATTGTGGCCACGCTGGCTGCCACGCCCAGCCAACTCTTGAACCTGTCGGGGCGCTTGTGGGTCGCCGATTTGTCGTCGCAAGTTCCGCTAAACAATAAGTTTTTGTGGTTGAATCTGGCCGTGCCCGACCCGCTTTATGTCTTGCCGGTGCTGGTTGTGGTCACGACCTGGCTGCAACAAAAACTGCTGATGCCCGCCACGCCATCCGGCGGCGGGGATCGCCAGGCTGATCAGGCAGCGCAAGTCAGCCGCCAGATGATGTTGCTCATGCCGTTGATGTTTGGCTTCTTCTCATTGTCGTTTGCATCTGGCTTGTCAATCTACTTCATCGCCTCAAATATCATTGGCATTGGGCAATATGCCATGATGGGCCGGATTGATGTTAAACAGGCACTCGGTTTGAAACCGGCGGACGATGAGACGGAACAACCGGCACCAAAGCGCAAGGGGAAACGTAGCGCCGCTGCGGAAGTGATAGACACCCCCACAGTAAAGCCGCCCGCTAAAAGGCGCTCAACCAAACCGGTATCCGTCAAAAGAACCAAGCGCTCCGGCGTTTACGACAGCCGTGCCGAACGTGCCAGGAACAAGGCCAAAGGATAGGGAAACCATGAGTGAAACGCGGTCTGTTGAAACCACCGCTGCGGACATCGAGGCAGCTATTGAACTTGGCTTGCAAGAACTCGGTGTCTCGCGGGAAAGCGTTATCGTTGAGATTTTGGAAGAGCCAAGCCGGGGCCTGCTGGGTATTGGGGCGCGTGAGGCCCGCGTCCGGCTGACCACGGCTGCCCCGCCCCGTCCACCGGCCTCGGAACCGGCCCCAGCCGTTTCCACCGCCGGCAACACCCGCCAGAACGAGGACACGTCCACCATGGAGGATGTGCAACCCGTTAGCGAGGAAGACTTGGACGAGGATGCACGCGTCGGGCTGGCAACACTCGAAGAATTGCTGGCCAAGATGCACATCGACGCCCAGGTGACCGTACATCGCGCCCAACCCGCCGAAGACACAGAGGCAGAGACTCCGTGGATTTTGCAGATCGAGGGCCATGACCTGGGTGTGTTGATCGGGCGGCGTGGTGAAACGCTCGCATCGCTCCAGTACATCACGCGGCTGATCGCCAGCCGCGACCTTCAGCGCCGGGCCAACATCGTGGTCGATGTCGAGGGTTACAAAACCCGCCGTGAGAAGATGCTGCGCAAGCTGGCGTTGCGCATGGCCGACCAGGCGATCCAGATCGGTCGCATGGTTACGCTGGAACCCATGCCACCCTACGAGCGCCGTATCATTCACCTGGCCCTGCGCGATCACCCGCAGGTCACCACCGAGAGCGTGGGCGAAGGTGATCGCCGGAAGGTTACGATCATTCCAAACCGGCAGTGACTCGTCTGGACGGTCAACCGGCACATTCTGCCGCGACTTTGCGCAGTCGCGGCATTTTACTATCATCAGGCAGCACCATTGAGAAAGCACGAGTTGGAGGATTATGCACAACGTGGCGTATTCAGTACCAGACTACCTGCTCATCGGGCACATTGCCCACGACGTCACCCGCGATGGCCCGCGCCTGGGGGGTACGGTTTCGTTTGGGGCGCACACGGCATACGCCTTCGGGCTGCGCGTGGCGATCTTGACCAGTTCTCAACCGGATGAACCGCTGCTCAAGAACCTGCCCCCAGAGGTGGAAGTCGTCAGCGTCCCGGCAGAGCACACGACCACCTTCGAAAACCGTTACGCCGGGAGGACACGCACGCAATACCTGCACCACCGCGCCCGGACATTACACCCGGACATGCTTCCCCCGGCCTGGCGCGAGGCAAAGCTCGTGCACCTGGCCCCTATCGCGTATGAAGTCGATCCCGAATTCGCCACAGTGTTCGCTACCCGCTCGATCTGCGTTACCCCCCAGGGATTCATGCGCCAACGCGAACCGGATGGCCTGGTCACAGCCCGGCCCTGGGATACTGCGCACCATGTGCTGTCACGCGCCCGTGTCACGGTGCTAAGCGAAGAAGATATCCGCCACAACCCGGCATTGGAAGCCGAATTCGCGGCGATGGCCCCGCTGGTCATCGTCACACGCGCCGAACGCGGCGGAACCATTTACGAACAGGGGGAGCCGCGCGACTACCCCGCCATTCCGGTGAACCAGGTCAATCCGACCGGCGCGGGCGATGTATTTGCCGCTGCGCTGCACATTGCCCTTGACCGGCTGGGCAACCTTGATCAGGCCGTGACCATCGCGTCCTATCTGGGCGCGCAGTCGGTGACGCGCGCCGGGTTCAGCAGCGCCCCAACCCCCGACGAGATCGTCACCGCCTGGCGGTTGGCCGGAGCCGACGAGGCCTTGTTACCGGTTGCCCTGAATGGCGCACATGGAGGACATGCGGAGGACTGATGGAATCGGGCGACAAATTTTTGCATATTGGCGGCGAGTCTGACGCGCGAAACGCAAACGGGTTGGCCGCGTTCAGAACCCTCGGCGAATTCCTTGAGCGGGACGGCTGGCATCCCCAGGCGCTTGAAGGGTGCACCGTCTACCGCTCATTCTTCGCCGGAAAGAACAGCGACTTCCATTGCTTTGCGCAGATCGTGGTCAACCTGGAACAATTCCTGTTCTATGTGGTCGCCCCAGTTCACGTACCCGAAGAATTGCGCTCCTCCGTCGCGGAATTCATCACGCGAGCCAATTTTGGGCTGCGTATCGGCAACTTTGAGATCGACTACAGCGACGGCGAAGTGCGGTACAAGACCGCCCTGGACTTCGAAGGCGAAACCCTCACCCCTGCCTGGATACGCAATACGATCTACCCGGCAGTAACGACGATGGATCGCTACTTTCCGGGCTTGATGAAAGTAATCTACGGCGGGCGAACGCCTTACGAGGCCATAGAGGAAATTGAGCGCGGCTGATTACTTGAAAGGGGGCCGGCTATGATCGACCGGATTTTGCTCAACGCCCGCATTTACACGCTGAATCCCGCGCAGTCGGTCGCAACGGCGCTCGCCATCCACCGCGACCGCATTGTCGCGCTCGGTGATGATTCGTCGGTGCGGGCGCTGGCCGGACCGCAAACGATCATCGACAACGCGGACGGCAAGCCCGTGATCCCCGGTTTGATCGATGCCCACATCCACTGGGAAGGTGTCGCGCGAAGCCTGACTGCGGTTGATGTGTTCGAAGTTCCGTCCAAAGAGGAGGCGCTCCGGCGCGTGGCCGAGCGGGTGAAACACACGCCGCCGGGTGAATGGATCGTTGGGCGCGGCTGGACACAAGACCACTGGCCGGATCGCGCCTTCCCTACGGCGGCAGACCTGGACACAGTTGCGCCGCGAAACCCGGTCTATCTCGGCGCAAAGAGCGGTCACGCCGCCTGGGTGAACAGCCTGGCGCTCAAAGTCGCGGGGATCACCGCCAGCACGCCCAACCCGGCAGGGGGCGATATTCAACGCGACGGGGCAGGCCATCCGACCGGCATCCTGCTCGAAGACCCGGCCATGATGCTGGTCTGGCAGAAAATTCCCCGCCCTACGCCAGAGCAAACAGCGGACTGGATGATTGAAGCCCAACAAATCGCCTGGGCCGCCGGGCTGACGGGCATCCACGACTACGACAACCCCAGTTGTATGGTGGCGCTCCAGATACTCCGCGAGCGTGGTGAGCTGGGGCTGCGCGTGGTCAAGCAGATCAACGCGCCCTGGATCGCGCACGCGCACGCGTTGGGCATTCGCTCCGGCTTTGGCGATAACTGGTTGCGCATCGGCGGGTTGAAAATCTTTGCCGATGGTGCGCTTGGCCCGCGTACGGCAGCCATGATCGACCCCTACGAGGGAGAGCCGGATAATACCGGCATCACCGTCACCGACAAAGAGGAGATGTTCGACCTGGTAAGCCGCGCCAGCGCCGCCGGACTGCCCGCAACGATCCACGCGATCGGCGACCGGGCGGTGCATGATGTGCTGGATGTCTACGAAGCTGTACGCGCCGAAGAAGCGGCACGTGGTGTGCCACGTTCGGCCATGCGCCACCGCATTGAGCATGTGCAGATCATTCATCCCGACGACGCGACCCGCCTCGGAAAACTGGGCATCATCGCGTCGATGCAGCCGATCCATGCGACCTCCGACTGGGAAATGGCCGAGCGTTACTGGGGCGTGCGCGCACAATGGGCCTACAACTGGCGCGCCCAGCTTGAGGCCGGGGCGGTGCTTGCCTTTGGATCGGACGCGCCGGTCGAGCCGCTTGAGCCCCTCAAGGGCATCTTTGCCGCCGTGACGCGCCGCCGTCCGGATGGGACGCCGGGACCGGAGGGTTGGTACCCCGAAGGCCGGTTGGATATGGATACGACGTTGCGTGCTTTCACTCAAGGGCCGGCGTATGCGGCAGGCATGGAACACGATCTCGGCATGATCGCCCCCGGCTACCTGGCCGACCTGGTTATGCTCGACCGCGATCTCTTCACCATGCCGCCCGATGAATTGCTCGAAACACAGGTGCTCGGCACGATGGTCGGGGGAGCGTGGAAGTTCCGGCGGTTTGACTGATGCGGCGCACGCCGCTGGCAGTTAGACGGCAGATCATGAGAAGCCGCAGGGGGCACGTGCTGCACCTCTGGCATTCAATTCAGTTGAATCTCAAGCCAACTGGTTTTGCCATCCTCGATAGTCACTTTTCCCTTATAGCGCAACACGCCTTGCTTGCGCACGATCACCTGGTAGTCACCGGCGGGCAAGTCGGCATAAGTGAAATGTTCGCCATAGTATGGGTCCGGATTCACGCTGTCATCGGCATAGGAATACGTGAAACGATCCGGGCCATCTTCCGGCTGAATAATAATCTGCATATCATAAAGCCGGTTACCGAACTTGTCCGTGATGCGCCCGGCCAACGTGCCGAAGTTGGGCCAGGGGCGAAGCCAGAGATCGGGATTATAGGTGCTGTTGTAGTCATGGGGATCACCAATGCGCACTTCCAGGTGCAGATGCGCGCCAAGCGCCACGCCGGTCGAGCCAACCTGCCCGATCTTCTGCAACATCTCGACACGCTGGCCGGTCGCCACGTCGACGCGCATCATGTGCCCGTACAGCGTATACACTGGCCTGCCATCAGGCGACACCCGGTCGTGCTCAATCACCACCAGGTTGCCGTAAAAGTTATTCTGGGGGCCAAACATCTCGACGCTGTCATCCCCCGCATAAACCACCCAGCCACCGGCCACCGCCAGAATCGCAGTGCCTTGCAGGTTCTGAATATCAACGCCATGATGCGTCTGGAACTGCCCGCCCCCTGTTGTGCCGTAGGGATAGCTCCGCGAAGCATAGTCGCGAATGCGGTTCGTCGGGTCACGCGGGAAGGGACGAGCCAGCCAATAGTGATCCCGCAGCTCGCCGGTCTGGTCAAACAACGCCTCCGCAACCGGAGTTGACGTGAGGGGGCGCAGCCTCGCCTGGGTCGAACGCGGCGTGTTGGTGGGATAGGGTGACGGCGTCGGCGGCGTCGGGGTAAGGGAGGGGGCGTCTGGCGGGGTCTCGGTGGGTGTGAGTGTGGCCGTCTGGGTGGCCGTTGGTGTGGGGGTCGGCGATGGGGTGGCCGTTGGCGTTGCGGATGGCCGGGGCGTCGCCGAAGGAACGCGAGTCGCCGCCTGTTGCATCGCGATGACGGTTCCCAGGTCATCTACCGTTGGCGAGGGCCGTTCCGTCGACCCCGCCGTTGCCGTTTGCTCCGCTTCGCCACAAGCAACCAACACCAACCCCATCATGGCAAACCCAACCACTACACCCCAAACCGATTGTCCGTTCAATAGCTCACCGTCCCTGTATGCTGCAACGTATGTCTGTATGTTTATGCCAGCCCGGCGCGTGCCTCCGCCGCTTCGACGACCGCATCACGCACGGCGCGCGCTTGTTCGACCACGGCGGCGATGTCATTGCGGTAGCGTGCCGCGAGATCGGCATCCGCCAGGCTCGCCACGTTGATGCGCACGTTCATCGCGGCTCCCTCGACTGCTGCCAGTCCCATGAACGCCGCCGTAGCCGCGTCGCTGGCCGCGTTCACATTGCCGTGTGCCGCCACCTGGGCGGCGAATTGCATCGCTTCCAATGCCAGCCGCGCAACACGGAGTGGCACATCAGCCGCCTGGATCAGGGCGTGCTGAATGGCGTCAGCCCGCTCTGGATCATCTTTGGGTCGCCGGTACGCTTCCATGACCGCGTCAAAGGCGGCGATATCATCGTCGATCGCAGCAACCAGGCGCTCGCGCAGGTCAGATGCAGCCGCGATAATGGCCTGCATCGTTTCCTCTGCGCCCGCATATCGCTTCTTGCCAACCGTCAACTGCGCCACCATCTCGGCCAAGGCCGCGCTCAGCGAACCGGCAAGCGCCGCAACCGCTCCCCCGCCGGGCGTTGACGTGCCAGCGGCGACGGCTTCGACAAACGAGGCGGCCGTGTGCGGTGGCGCTTCAATGGCGACAACCGGACGCGCCGCCTCCTCAGGAATGGGCGGCTCTTCGGCAGCCAGGGCGGAGAGGGCTGCTTCAGCACGCTGGATGCGGTACTCCAGGATTTGATCAAGCTCAAACTTGTCAAGTTGCAAATACCACCGCGCCGCTTCGATGAAAAATTCCTGCGGAGCCAGCCCAATTAACTCGCTAAACGTCACCGATACGCCATAACGGGCAGCCTCGCGCCGGATCAACTCCACGACACGGGCAACGGGTGTCTTGCGATAGTCGGTCAGGTTCATCGACACCTGGGCCTGCCCTTCGACCAGGAAGCCTGCCGCCTTCACGAAGCGCAATCCCCCGCTGGAATGGCGCACCGCACGTGCAATCTTGTCGGCGATGGCGACGTCACCCGTGCTCAGGTAGACGTTGTAGGCCACCAGTGGCGGGCGTGCGCCGATCACCGTCGCACCGGCTGTTCCCAGGGTTGCGGGGCCAAAGTCCGGCATGCGGCGTGGATCAACGGCAATGGCTTCTTTGAGTTGTTCGTACTGAAAGGTGGTGCTGCGCAGCTTTGCCAGGTTCTTTCGCTCGGGATGGGTCGCGGCGGCTTCGTACAGGTATACCGGAATGTCTAGTTCGTCACCGACACGCTTCCCCAGTCGCTGCGCGATAGCCACGCAGTCATCCATCGTCACATCGCGGATGGGGACAAACGGCACAACGTCGGTTGCGCCCAGGCGTGGGTGCTCACCGCTGTGCTGCGTCATGTCGATCAGCTCGGCGGCCTTGCCGATGGCAGCGAACATGGCCTGTTCTATCGCCTCAGGGGTGCCGACGAGCGTCACCACCGAGCGATTGTGATCCGGATCGCTGCTCGTGTCCAGAATGTGAATGCCTGCCGCTGACCGCATGGCGCTGACAATGGCCTCGATCACTTCGGGCCGCCGCCCCTCACTAAAATTTGGGATGCACTCAACTAACGGTCTTTTCATGATCTCCGGCGCGTCCCGCGAAGCGGAACGGCGCTCAACCCCTTTCTGTGACCAAATATCTTCAGGCTTGGAACCCGTTTTCAAGGAAGCGTAGTATTGCTACCGCAGCCCCTGGTGTTTGTCAAATCCCCTGGCACTATCGTCTCCGGACACCGGCAGCCCCGCCGGTATCCGGTTGTTCCAGCAGCGGGTTCGCGTTAAAGCGCTCGCAATGTCGCCAGCGTCAGGTCTTCGAGCGAATCCAGCACCAGGGTGGCTTGCGCCACTATGTCCTCAGAGGGGCGGTGCGCTCCGTCCGGTACGGCGATCACCTTCGCACCGGCAGCCAGACCCGCCAGAATCCCGTTGGTCGAATCTTCCAGCACTGCCATGCGCTCCACCGGCACGCCCATTTGCCGGGAAATTGCAAGGTAAATGTCAGGGGCGGGCTTGCCGTTCGCCATATCGTCTGTGGACAGCACATCCGCAAACATCCCATCCCACCCGGTGTTTTTCAAGGCAGCTTCGATCAGGCGATACGGCGAACCGGACGCCAGCCCCAGCGGATAGTGCCCGCCCAGCAGCGCAAGCGCGGCGTCTGCGCCGGGCATCAGCGGAACCGACTCGCGGTAGAACGCGATCATCTGCTGAATCACACGCTCGATGATGGCCTCGATTGAATAGGCGTGATCGAGCTTCTGCTGCAAATAAGCCGCCCACTCTTGCGTACTCGATCCCATTACTGCCTGCTGGTCGGCATCCGTCCAGTGCAACCGCTCTGCGCCAAATGCCTCGATCCGCGCGCGCTCCCACAGCGGCTCAGAATCCACCAGCAGCCCATCCATATCAAAAACCACAGCTTCGATCATTCGCTATCCTTGTCGTGTTGTTGCTCAAACGCTGCCCCCCGGCGGTGCCTGTTGATCGCGTCGCGCAACGATCGCGCCGCTTCCGCCGGATTTTCGGAGAAAATAATACCCCGTGACGAGTTGATAATCAGCCCCCGTTGGTAGCTGTTCAACCCGGCGCGAACCGTTTGTTCGATGTCGCCGCCCTGTGCGCCGATCCCCGGCACAAGCAGCGTCATATTCCCCACAATGGCGCGAATCTGCCGCAGTTCGGCGGGGTAGGTCGCACCCGCCACCAGCATACAGTTGCCGCGCTCATTCCATACGCGGCTGACGCGTTCTGCGATCACCTGCCACAACGGTTTGCCGTCAATGAGCAAGTCCTGCAATTCGCCCGCGCCGGGGTTGGACGTGCGGCAGAGGATGATGCAACCCTTGTCCGCGCGCTCAAGGAACGGCGCAAGCGCCTCGCGCCCCAGGTAGGGATTCAGCGTGACCGCGTCAAACCCCATCCGGTCGAAGAACGCGGTCACGTATCCCCGGTTGGTCGAGCCGATGTCCGCCCGCTTGGCGTCGCAAATCGTCACGATCTCCGGGTGATGGTGGCGCAGGTAAGCCAGCGTCATCTCAAGCGAGCGGAGGCCCTCGTCGCCGCGTTCCTCATAAAACGCCATGTTGGGCTTATAGGCGCTGGCAAAAGGGTGTGTCTGCTCAATGATCCAGCGATTGAAAGCAAATTGGGGGAACTCTGCGCCTTTGAAGCGCTCCGGCAGGCGTTCATAGGCGCTATCCAGGCCCACGCACACCAGCGAGTCGACCTGTCCGACGCGCCGGTTGTATTTCTTGATGACGTGACTCATTCGGCGGACTCCCCATCAGGCACCACCGCATGGCCGTTGGCCCAGCCATAAGGATCGCGCAGCCACGCTTCCAAAATCGCCAGTTCTTCCTCGCCAAACAAGCCCATCCGCGAGGCTGCGACCACAATAGCCGAAAAGGGAGTGAGCGGGTGCAACCGGACGCGTGCGGCGTCGAATGCCTTCTGCGCTTCGGGAAAGCCATAGGACGTGATGCACAGGCAGTGTTCGACGACGGCTCCGGCTGCGCGCAAGGCGTCAACGCCGGACAGGCTGCTTCCCCCCGTGGTGACCAGGTCTTCAATCAGCAGAACGCGCTGGCCGGACACATCGCCTCCCTCGATCCGGCTGCGCGTGCCGTGATCTTTGGCTTGCTTGCGCACGAAGACGGATGGCTTGCTCATGGCGTAAGCCAGCGCCGCACTATGCGGGATGCCCGCCGTCTCAATACCGGCGATCACATCAAATTCCAACGCGCTGTGGGTGATGAGGTGCTGGAACGCTTCAATGACGGTGTGCCATTGCACCGGCCAGAACGGCAGGCGGCGATTGTCGACGTAGACCGGCGACAGGATGCCCGACTTGAAAGTGACCGGTTCATGCGGCGTGAACACGACCGCATTGATCTCCAGCAGCGCCGCCGCAACTGTCGATCGCATCGCATTTGA
This sequence comes from uncultured Anaerolineaceae bacterium, assembly GCA_964611395.1. Lineage (GTDB taxonomy): Bacteria > Chloroflexota > Anaerolineae > Aggregatilineales > Aggregatilineaceae > CAZSXY01. The sequence goes on from CAZSXY010000028.1 coordinate 16,791, forward strand.
CAGACTCATCGGTTTCCCTCATACGCCACTAACGCGCTTGCCAGCGGGCCACGATAGACAAGCGCCGACCATAATTGCATCGCGGCGATCCCCAACCGCGCAAAATCGCGGTAAGTGGCCCCGTCCTGGACACCGCCGCACGCGATCACATCGACCGGGTAACCGTGCGTCTGGCGCTCACGCACCAGCAGCGCAGCCACTTCAACGGCGCGATCATGCAGCAGACCCCCGCCCATGCCCGCCATTACAGCAGGATCGCCCGGAACCGGCAACGGTAGGGTGTTGGTAGCCACGACCGCCCGCACGCCACATTCGGCGAAGACGGCCATCAGTGCCCGGTACTGGTCATCGCCCAGGTTCGGCCCCACTTTAACCCACAAGGGGGGTTCATAGCCAGTTGTGCCCGCCCGGTCGCGCAAGAATTCACGCGCCGCCGCGCATAACTGGTGCGTTTCGCGTGCCGTCTGGTGGCCGCGCGGGTCATCTTCGGTGTTGGGGCAGCTTATATTCAATGTGAACCACGACGGCTTCACGCCTTGATCGGCGAATGCAGCCAGCGACTCGATGATTTCGCCCGTCTGTCGGGCGGGATCACTCACCCCCGGACTGACAGCCAGGTTGATCCCGAATTGGCGGGGGAGCCGGTCTTTTCGCGCTCCCAGAAACGCCGCCGCCGCTTTTGCGCCGGGATTCTTCAGCCCGATCCGGTTCTGTGTTGAGCGTGTGGGTACATCCCGCCACGCGACCACGCCGGGGTTCCCCAGGCGAGGCCAGCGCGTGAACGATCCGAACTCGACCGGCCCCACCAGCCGGGGCAGGCTCCGCCAGCCGGGCATGATGTTACGCCCGGTAGCAACCGCCCACAGCCCATCGGCTTCTGACTCGAACCCTTCGCCCTTGACCAGCCCGGCGGCGATCATGACCGGCGATTCAAGCAGAACGCCGCCAGCCATCACCGCCCGTGGAGGTTGAACCTGTCCGCGCAACGCGCCCAACAAAGGCAACAGCCAGGGCTGCGCATCGGCCCGGCGGAGCCAGTCCAGCAGTCTTTCGTGAGCCTCCTGCGCCGTCGTGCGGAAGATCAGCGGGCGAACCAGCCACCGGTACGCTGCTTCATAAGACTTGATCAGGGCCACTCCAACCGGGCTTACGCTCACGATCCTGCTCCGTACAGGTTACGCCCAAAGCCGGGTTCGACCAGCACCCGTTCGCCATCGTACACCTGTCGCCCGCGAATCCACACTTCACGAACCTCGCCACGCACGCGCATCCCCTCAAACGGCGACCAGCCGCACGCCGTGTGTAAATGGTCACGGGTGACGACTGTCGAACTGTCGCAATCGACCACGGTATAGGTCTCTGGCGGCGGCGTCATGCCAAAGATGCGTTGCGGACGGGTCACCGTCAGTTCCACAAGGCGTTCTGCCGTCAGACGCCCTTCGTGCATGGCCGTCAGCAGCAACGGCAACGTGGTTTCGAGGCCGGGAACGCCGAACGGGGGTGGATCGCTGGCTTTTTCGTCCAGCGTATGCGGCGCATGATCGGACTCGACACAGTCAACCGTTCCGTCGCTGATCGCCTCCCACAGCGCCGCGCGGTCGGCTTCTGTCTTCAACTCCGGTTTCATGCGCCCCAGCGGGCCGATGGCGTCACCATCGCGTTCGGTCAGCCACAGGTGATGTGGTGTGACGCCAACGCTCACCGGCAACCCTTCCGATTTGGCCGCACGCAACAGTTCGATCTCTTCCGCGGTGCTGATGTGGCAAAAGTGCGTATGTTTGCGGTAGCGACGCACCAGCGCCAGGATGTCCGCCACCGTCTGCCCCTCGGCATGTACCGCGATCACCTTGCCGGCAGGCCAGGCGCGGATATGCCGTTCCCGCACCGCCTGGTTAGCAAGCAACAGGTTGCCGGTGGTCGCATTGTTGTAGAGCTTCAGCCCGCAGACAACCTCGCTCACCTGGGCATAGAACGCCGTGTTGTCGTCCTGGCTCGCGCCAAAATAGACGCCCCAGTCGCAGACCGCCCCCGCGCCAATGGCCGCTAGCTTGCGATCGAGGGCTGGCGGATCAATGGTCGCGGGGGCGGTATTGGGCATATCCAGCACCGCCCAATACCCACCGGCGAGCGCCGCCGCCGTCTCACTGGCGAACGTGCCCTTGTGCGCCCAATCCAGGTCGCGCAAATGCACGTGCGGATCGAGCATGCCTGGCAAAACCAGCATGGTTATGGTTCTCCTTATACCCACAAGTCGCCCAGCACCTTCGCCAGCAGCGCCATCCGGACGAACATGCCGTTTTCCATCTGGCGGAAGTAGATCGCGCGCGGGTCGGCGTCGAGCATGTCATGGTCGTCGGGCGTGCCCATCTCGTGCTTGCGCGGGAGCGGGTGCATCAAGATGGCGTCGTCTTTGGCTTGCGCCAGCATCGACGGGGTCATGATGAAGCGATCCTTGATCGCCTCGTACTCGGCGCGGTCGGCAAAACGTTCTTCCTGGACACGCGTCCAGTAGATCACGTCGGTTTCGCCGAGCACGTCGGTAAGATTCTCCGTCTCAACGACGTGGATTCCCTGCGACCTGGCGAAAGCGACGATATGCGGGGGCATGGGGAGCATTTTGGGGCCAACGAGATTCAGCGTTGTGTTCCGGGCCGCATAGCGCGCGATCAACTTCGCCAGCGAATGAACCGTCCGCCCGTGTTTGAGATCGCCTACCAGGGTGATGCTCAGGCCGTCAATCGCGCCCTTCGCATCATAGATCGTGTAGCAATCCAGCAACGCCTGGGTGGGGTGCTCGCCAATGCCATCGCCGCCGCTGATCACCACCGGGCGGCGTGAGATCTGCTCGGACAGACGGTCGAGGTAGTACGCCGCTTCGTAGGACGACCCAACGTCCGGATGGCGCAACACGATCACATCCGCATAGCACCCCACCGCGCGCACGGTGTCGGCCAGGTTTTCGCCCTTGTAAATCGACGAGAAACGCACACCGTTGCTGGCGGCGACCACCTCGCCACCGAGCCGCCGCATGGCCGCCTGGAATGACAGGTCGGTACGGGTGCTGGCCTCGTAAAACAGCGTGGCCATCATCTTTCCTGCCGTGAGCGCCAGCAAGCCACGATCATGTTGCTGGATGCGCTTGCGGATGGAGGTCGTTGCGTCAAAGAGGATTTGCAAGTCGTGGCGGTCGAATTGCTCAACGGAGATGATGTGTTTGCCCGTGAAATCGCCGTCGATCTTGGGGGGAGTATACAGGGTCAGGAACCGTTCGGACTGGCGTAGATCGGGGGTGGGAAGCTCGTTTGACATGGTGTCCTCCGTTTACCTGTGCACAAAAAAAGACCACCGCATTAACGGTGGTCTCGACTGACGATGCTGACGGGTACGCCCAGTGGCGAATCGCCACCTGTTCCCGGTGCGTCCGGGACAGGCAAGGTACTACTCAAGAGCCGCACGGGCAACGTCCCCATCCTTGTGTAACCTGACTTGTTCAAGGGCGTCTTGCTTCTGGACCGGCTGGCCAACGTGTCGCGTTCGCCAAACCATCGTACAAGGCCCGGCGGTTGTTTTACCAGGATCATGCGCCCGCGTCAATAGCTAAACTGCCACGCGCCCTTGCCAGCACCGGCTGCGAGGGGGCAAGATGCCAGAACGTCAATCCTATCTTAACAGGACTTCAAGCCGAAAGTGTTGATCCCCAAAACGTTTTGGAGTATGCTATATCTAGAACTAAAACGTTTTGGAAGCTAGTTTTTCGGTTTTTTTATGACACAGGTTACGCTGAAAACCATCGCCGAAGAAGCCGGGTGCTCGATTACGACAGTATCCCGCGCATTGGCCGGGTATGCCGATGTCAATGAAGATACGCGCCAGCGTATCATCGCCATTGCCAACCGTCTCGGCTACCAGCCTAACCTGGCCGCGCGTCACCTCCGCAGCAAACAAACCCAGACCATCGGCATGGTCATTCCTCGTACAGCCCATTTCTCCGACCCGTTTTTCATGGAGTTGCTGGCCGGTGTGGGACGCCGGGCATCCGAACACGGCTATGACCTGCTGCTTTCGGCCCAGATGCGGAGTGAAGACGAGATCGGCGCGTACCGCCGGATGGTCGCCGGTGGGCGCGTGGACGGCATGGTCGTGGCGCGGGTGATGGAAAACGATCGCCGCGTCACCCTGTTGCAGGAAGCGGGGCTTCCCTTTGTCGTCTCCGGGCGCTCGCCGGTACAGGACTACTCCTTCATTGATGTTGACGGCCAGGAAGGTATCTTCCGGATGGTGACGCACCTCGTTGAATGCGGGCACAGGCGCATCGGGCTGGTGAAATCACCCGACGAGTACGCCTTTACCGCGCACCGCATGGCTGGCTATCGCCAGGGCCTGGAAGCGTTTGACCTGCCCTACGATGAAACGATTATCGCCGCAGGCGATCTCTCCAAGCACAGCGGGGCGAATGCCGCAGAATGGCTCCTGGGGCTTCCGGACCCGCCCACCGCGATCATTGCGTTCAACGACATGATGGCGCTCGGCGTGATGGCCGCCGCCCAGGAGCGGGGCCTGGTCGTTGGCAAAGACATCGCCGTGGCCGGGTTTGATGACATCCCCGCAGCAGCAGGGGCCGATCCGCCGCTGACAACGCTCCGGCAACCGATTCACAGTATCGGCTACCAGTTGGCGGACATGCTGCTCCGGCTGATACGTCATGAGCCAATCCCAGATGATCACGTCGTGCTCGAACCGGAGTTAATCATCCGTGCTTCGACGGGCGGTTAAAAACCTTATCCACGAAAGGAGGTGAGGCCATCGAGCGTATGCTTAACAGATTTTCGACCTAGTCAGTGACAACCGGTTGTAAATCCAACCCTTAGAATGTAGGAGATTCAAACAATGTCTAAGAAATTTCGTCCACTAGCCTTGTTGCTGGTCGCGCTGATGCTGGTCACTGTGACCGGTGTTTCCGCACAGGCCGGCAAAGTAACATTCTTCTCAACCCAGTTTAACGTCGTGGAAGAGGCGGCGAAGTTCCGCGAGATTCTGGCAGGCTTTGACGGCGAGGCCGACTTCGTCGAGTCAGAAGAACAGACGCTCTTCGACACGCTCCGCGCCGAGGCCGATCAGGAAGCTGGTTCGGTTGACGTCGTGGGTGCGCTACACGGCACGTTCCCGACCCTGGTGAAAGACGACGTGTTGTTCAATCTTGCTCCACTGCTGGAGAACATCGAGGCCGAGTACGACATCGCCGATGCGTTTGTCGAACTGGGCAAGATGGGCACCGCCGACTTCCAGTACTACATCCCCTGGATGCAGGCCACCTACATCATGGCGGCCAGCGTCGAGGCGCTTGAGTACCTGCCGGAGGGCGCGGACGTCAGCGCCCTGACGTGGGAAGAGCTGGCTGCCTGGGGTAAGAACATCAAGGACGCGACGGGCGAGGCCAAGTTGGGCTTCCCGGTGGCCGGTCTGTGGCACCGCTTCCTTGAGGGTTACCTCTATCCGTCGTTCACCGGCGGCATGGTAACCGGCTTCAAGAGCGACGAAGCCGTCGCCATGTTCGAGTTCCTGCGGGACGAACTGTGGCCCTACGTCAACGAGCAGTCGATCACCTACTCCTTCATGCAGGAACCGCTGCTGGCTGGCGAAGTCTGGGTCGCCTTCGACCATACGGCCCGCCTGTTCGAGGCCTTCAGCGAGAAACCCGATGACTTCGTGGCCTTCCCGGCCCCGGCAGGTCCGGCGGGACGCGGCTTCATGCCGGTCGTCGTTGGCCTGGGTGTGCCCGCCAATGCCCCGAACCCCGATGGCGCAGTCGCGCTGATCCAGTTCCTGTTGGAACCGGAAGTACAGGGCGCGGTGCTGAAGGACCTGGGCTTCTTCCCGGTCGTGGCCGGCGTGGACACCAGCGAACTGTCTGAAGGCACTGCCATCGAGGCCGCCGCGGTTTCGGCTCAGGCTGCTTCAACTGACGCCTTGCCCGCCCTGTTGCCGGTTGGCCTGGGTGACCAGGGTGGCGCGTTCAACGAGGTCTACAAAGCCGCCGCGAACCGCATCCTCTTCGACGGTGAGGACATCGCCACCGTGCTCGCAGAAGAGGCCGCCAACTTGCAGGCGCTGCTTGACGACACGGGAGCGCCGTGCTGGCCGCCCGATCCGCCAAGCGAAGGTGCATGCCAGGTCGAGTAATCGCCTGACTACACTGGTCTTTACTTAACACAACGGGGGAGATCAGTCCACAGGCCTGGTTTCCCCCCTTTTTCTTACCGGGGGACGTCATATGAACAGATTCAAACGCATCAACTGGGCTCCCTACCTGCTGATTCTGCCGTCATTTCTCTACCTGATGGCGTTCTTTGGCTGGCCAATGATACGCTCGCTTCAGTTAGCGGTGCAGCGCGACAGCCAGATCTTGCCGTTGCGTGCTGAGCCGACCAGGGAGAGCGCGATTGTCGGCAAGGTGGAGCGCGGAACCTTCGTCACGGCGCTGGACGTGGTCGAGAGCGAGGAAACGACCGCCGCCGGCGGGTTACTCTCGAAATCCAAATTCTGGCTGAAGGTCAGCGCCGTTTCTGTCGAAGGCGAGACGATCGAAGGGTGGGCCGAACGCGGGGCTATCTTTGTGAAAGACGCCAGCCGTTCGAACACCGGCAAGGTGGTGGCCGACGCGGTGACCGTGTACAGCGCACCGGACGCCGCCAGCGCTCCGGTGGGCGAACTGCCGCAGGGAACAGACCTGGCGATTGTAGACTGGGAAGAACTCGAAGCCGAAGTCGTCGCTGGCGGCTTGCTGACAAAGCCCGCGCAGTGGATCAAAATCACGGCAGAAACAGCCGGTGGGGCGTCGCTTGAGGGGTGGGTGAAACGCGGGCCGGTCTTCGTCGAAGATGCTTCGATCTCAACGGTCGGGCGCGTGGATAGCGGCGAAGGGGCCAAGGAATGGACGCTGGACTACATCAAGCGCATGCTGCGTGACCGTAACTTCAAGAAGGCTGTCCAGACGACCCTTGTGCTTCTCATCGTGATCCTGCCGATACAGTTTACCCTGGCCATCATCATGGCCCTGGTGCTCCAATCCAGGCTCAAATTCAACACCCTCTTTCTGTATATTTATTCGATCCCGTTGGGCATTTCTGACCTGGCTGCCGGGTTGGTCTGGTATTCGATCTTTACCCAGAAGGGCTTTCTCAACACGTTGCTGCAGCAGCTAGGAGTGATCGACAGACCTTATGTCTTCATTTCGAATGAGCACCGAGAGTGGATCATCATCGCCATCGTGCTGGCCGAAGTCTGGCGCGCCACGTCCATTGTGATGGTCATCGTCGTGTCCGGGCTACAGGCCATCCCCATCGAACTGCTCGAATCGGGCGAGCTGTTTGGTGCTAATCTATGGCAGCGGCTGCGCTACATCATCCTGCCCCTGCTCAAGCCGAGCCTGCAGGTTGCCCTGATCCTGCGCACGATCCTGGCGTTCCAGGTGTTCGCCGTCGTCGTGGCGATCTCCGGTGGCGAAATCGTAACCGTACTCGCCAACGAAACCTATCGCTGGTACGATGTCGGGTCGTACAATAACCCGAATGTCGCCGCCGCCTATGCGGGATTCATCATGCTGGTGTCACTGGGTGTGGCCATGATCTACCTGCGCACCATTCGCACCCAGGAAGAAAAGGTGGCAAAGTAATGACCACAGCAACCCCCACACACACGCGAACCTATAGGCTGGACGCGGCGCAGCGCCGGGCCATCCTGCAACGCCGGATACGCCGGACGGGCGTTTATGCCCTCGCCATTGCTATCGTACTGTGGATTCTCATCCCCATCTGGCTGATTGCGACCATGGCCTTCAGCACCCGGACCGATGTGCGGGGCTATCCCAAGCAGGTTGCGCCCATCCCGTTCTCGACCGAAACCATGCAATTCTTCCTGGATGCCGAGGGGATCATCGATGCCACGCAGAACAGCATCGTCGTGGCCCTGACGACGCTGGTGCTTTCGACATTGATCGCCGCGCCAACGGGTTATGCGATCTCGCGCTATTTGTTCACTGGCCGTGATGCGTTCCGGCTTGGCATTCTGGCGGTGCGCGCGTTCCCCATTGTCATTCTGGCGGTTCCGCTGGCCGAGCAGTTCCGTGACTGGAACATGTACGACCGCGTCTATAGCCTGGCCTTGATGCACACCGCCCTGACCTTGCCAACGACGATCCTGGTCATCGCCAGCGTATTTGCCAGCGTCCCGCGCGAACTGGAAGAAGCGGCGAAGGTCTTCGGTTCTAGCCCCTTCCAGGCATTTTTGCGTATTGTAATGCCGCTGGCGTTGCCCGGTATCGCGGCTGCGGCGATCTTCACGTTTGTCATGTCGTGGAACGAAGTCTTCGCGGCCATTTTGCTCACGCTCAACAACCGCACCTTGCCCGCCATGATTCTGTACACGCTGGACAAGTCGGGCGACCCGTTCAAATTCGCGGGCGGGTTCTTTATGCTGGTGCCTTCACTGATCTTCATTTTCTTCGTGCGGCGTTACCTATTCAACATGTGGGGCCAGATCACGAAATAGGGGACATAAACATGGCAGAGATTCGCGTTGAAAACGCAGTTAAAACGTTTGGTAAAGTCGTGGCCGTGGACAACGTCAGTCTCACGATTCACGACCAGGAATTTGTGGTGCTGTTGGGACCAAGCGGTTGTGGAAAGACTACGCTGCTACGCGCCATTGCTGGGCTGGGCCTGGTCGATTCGGGACGGATCACGATCGGTGACCGCGATGTCACGTACCTCCCGCCGAAAGATCGCGGCATTTCAATGGTGTTCCAGAGCTATGCCATCTTCCCGCACATGAACGTGTTCGACAACGTTGCCTTTGGTCTCAAGATGAAACGCATGCCCAAGGACGAGATCAAGCAACGCGTTCAAGCCGCAGCCGAGTTGCTGCATATCGAAGACTTCCTGAACCGCTACCCGTCTCAATTGAGTGGCGGGCAACGCCAGCGCGTGGCCGTTGCCCGTGCCATCGCGTACGAGGCCGACGTGCTGCTCATGGATGAGCCGCTCAGCAACCTGGATGCCCTGCTTCGCCTGGAGATGCGCGCTGAATTGAAGCGCCTGCTGGCCGAGATTAAAGCGACGACCATCTATGTCACGCACGACCAGATCGAAGCGCTCAGCATGGGCGACCGCATCGCTGTCATGAACCACGGGCGCATCCTGCAATTTGATTCGCCGACGACGGTGTACGATATACCTGCCGACCGGTTTGTGGCCGGGTTTATCGGCACGCCGCCCATGAACTTCCTCGAAGGGCAGGTGCGCCGTGAGAACGGGCAAGTCCGGGTAGCCATTGATGATTTCATGGTTCATCCCACGCCAGAAATGAACGAGGTGCTGGCCGACTATGACGGCAAGCCCATTGTGGTGGGCATCCGCGCCGAGAACATGGAACCGCTTGCCCAGCCCGCCGAGGATGCCCTCCGCGTCAAGGTGCTGGTCGTCGAGCCGCTCGGCGCACAAAACCTGCTCACCATCCAGATCGGCAACGACATCATCAAGGTCTCAACGCACCCGGACTTTCCGGCGGCCATGAACAAAGACATCTGGATTCGCTTCCCGGCAGACAAGATTCGCTGGATCGACCGCGATAGCGGCAAGACCTTGCTGCCAGATCTGGAAAAACTCGTGGCGTCATAACGGCGCGCGATGTCCCCCGCCTGTTGCGAAGCAGGCATGATGGGCAGCGTCGATGTCATTGGGAGCCGGTGGACGCTGCCCATCACCACGCCATGTGAGAAAACGCAGCAGCATAGCCCATGCGCTCGCCGCGGTGGGTTAGCGATCATGGAACCCCGCCGCAGGTCTGTTTCTTCCTCAGTATTGCTTGACTCCGGGATGAAAATATGCAACAGTATAACTGGTAAGTGGTCTGACCAGTTGTGTGTGGAGTGAGTCCCCTTGAACCCATCGGCCCCACAGCGCCCCGTCGATTACACCGAAGAAACCCTCGTCACAGCCATACTCGACGGCACGTACCCGCCCGGCGCAACGCTGCCCGGCGAACGTGACCTGGCCGCGCTGCTCGGCGTCACCCGCCCGACGCTGCGTGAAGTGCTGCGCCGCCTGGAGCGCGATGGCTGGCTGACCATCCATCAAGGTAAATCGACGGCCGTCAACGACGTGTGGCGCGAAGGCGGGTTGAACATTCTGAGCACCGTCGTGCGCTACCGGAAGCACTTACCGGCCCGGTTTTACCTGCAATTGCTCGAAGCGCGGTGCGCCCTGGCTCCGGCATTCATGGCGGCAGCCGTGCGTCGTGACCCTCATGCTGCCGCCGCCATTCTTGACGGCTACGACAATCTGCCCGACGAGCCGCTAGCTTATGCCGAATTCGACTGGCGCGTGCAGCACCGGATGACGATCGCGTCTGGCAACCCCATCTACACGCTGATTTTCAACGGATTCGCCCAACTTTACCTGGAAGCCGCGCGCCGTTATTTTTCCCAACCCGATGCCCGCGCCGCATCGCACGCGTTTTATGCGACGCTACACGAAGCAGCCCGGCGCGGCGACCCGGATCGCGTTGAAGCCATCGTGAGGGAAGCCATGCAGGAAAGCATCGCGTTGTGGATTCGCCTGAACGGGTCTGCAAACCTGGAGGAAGGCCACTCATGAGACGCTGGAATGGTTGGGGCGACGATACCATTACCTATCCCCTGCACGAACCGGCGCTGCGGTTGCTAGAGGAATGGGTTGGTCCCGCGCATTCGCCCCACGACGTTACGTTCAAGGATGTTGTCGCCCGCGTACCGGCATCACGCCTGCCAGACCACCCGCTGATTATCACCGATCCGGCGGAACGCGTCCGCCACGCACGGGGACAAAGCATGCCCGACTGGATCGCGCTGCGCAGCGGGCGCATTGCTGCTTTTCCGGACGGAGTGGCGTTTCCTTCCGGAGCAGATGACATCCGCCCCCTGATCGCCCTCGCACTGGAATATGGCATCCGGCTGATCCCTTACGGGGGCGGAACCAGCGTCGCCGGACACATCAACCCGCCCGCCAGCGATACTCCCGTCCTGACCGTCGATCTGCGGCGCATGAACCGCCTGGAGCGTTTTGATGCTCAAAGCGGGCTGGCGACGTTTGGCGCAGGCGTCAACGGGCCGGACCTGGAAGCGGCCCTGCGCGCGCACGGGTTCACCTTGGGGCATTTCCCCCAGTCATTTGAGCTTTCCACGCTTGGCGGGTGGATCGCGACACGTTCAAGCGGGCAGCAATCGCTCCATTATGGGCGTATTGAGCGCCTGTTCGCCGGTGGGCGCGTCGAAACCCCCGCGGGCACGCTGGCATTACCGTCATTCCCCGCCTCCGCCGCCGGGCCGGATTTGCGTGAAATCGTGCTGGGTTCCGAGGGGCGGATCGGCATCATTACGGAAGCCACCGTGCGGGCCTCGCCGCTACCGGAACGGGAAGATTTTCTCGGTTTCTTCTTCCCGACCTTTGCGCAAGGCATGGCCGCCGTGCGCGAGATGGTGACCGCGCGGTTGTCATTGTCCATGGCGCGGCTCAGTACAGCGACCGAAACGCGCACCACGCTGGCGCTTGCCGGGCACGAACGCCTGATCGGCTACCTGGAACGCTACCTGGCGCTGCGGGGTGCAGGGGACGAAAAATGCATGCTCATTCTCGGTGCGACGGGGCGCAAGTCGCAGGTCAAGGCTGCGATCCGGGCCGCCAAACATATCGCCGGGCGCTATGGCGGCGTGCACGTCGGGCGAATCTTCGGGCAGCAGTGGCACAAGTCTCGTTTCCGCACCCCCTACTTGCGCAATGTCTTGTGGGAGCGCGGCTACGCCATCGACACGTTGGAGACAGCAACCGATTGGGGCAACGTCGCGGCCATGATCGAGAGCATTGAAGATGCTCTGAAAAACGCGGGCAGCGCCTATGATGAGCGGGTGCACGTCTTCACCCACCTGTCGCACCTGTATCCCTATGGCAGCAGCGTATACACAACGTACGTGTTTCGTCTCGTGCCCGATCCGGATGAAACGCTGGAGCGCTGGCAACGGCTCAAGGCGAAAGCCAGCGAAGCAGTGGTGGCGCGTGGCGGCACGATCAGCCACCAGCATGGCGTCGGCACCGATCATGCCCCTTACCTGGCTGCCGAGAAAGGCGAACTGGGCATGTCCGCGATCCGCGCCCTGCTCAAGCATTTCGATCCGGCGGGAATCATGAATCCTGGCAAGCTGGTTGCGGAGAACGACTAACCATGTGGGACACTGACTGGCGCGAAACCACCTGGGCCACCATCGAGCAGCCCTGGGACATGATCATCATCGGCGGGGGCATCACCGGCGCGGGCATTTTGCGTGAAGCGGCGCGGCTGGGATTGCGCGTCCTGCTGGTGGAGCAGCGTGACTTCGGCTGGGGCACATCCAGCCGTTCGTCCAAGCTGGTGCATGGCGGGTTGCGCTACCTGGCGACCGGACAACTCGGCCTGACCTGGGCCTCTGTGCGCGAACGCGAGCAATTGCTCCGCGAGGGCGAGGGGCTGATCGAGCCAATCGGCTTTTTGCTGACAACATACAAGGGCGACCGGCCCGGTCGCTGGACGTATGCTGCCGGGTTATCGCTCTATGACCTGATGGCGTGGCGGTGGAGCCACCGTCATTACAGCGCCGATGAACTGGTGATGCTCGCCCCGCACATCACCCAGGACGGTTTGGGTGGCGGTTTTCGCTATGAGGACGCGCAGACCGACGACGCCCGCCTGACCTTGCGGGTCATCCAGGAAGGCGTGGCCGATGGGGGCACGGCGCTGAATTACGTCCGCGCCGCGACTCTCTTGCATGAGGATGAGCAGGTCGTCGGTGTGCGGCTGCATGACCAGGTCGCGGACCGCGCGGCAGATGTCCGCGCGCGGGTCGTGATCAACGCCACGGGCGCGTGGGCCGATCACCTGCGCGAGCAAGTGGGCGGCGAACCGGCGATTCGCCCCTTGCGCGGCAGCCACCTGATCTTCTCCGGCTGGCGCTTGCCGCTCGCCCAGGCCATCAGCTTCCTGCACCCCCTGGATCGCCGCCCGATCTTCGCGTTCCCCTGGGAAGGGATCACGCTGGTGGGCACAACCGACCTTGACCACGATGCGCCGCTCGACACCGAACCGCGCATCAGCCCCGAAGAGGTCTCGTACCTGATGGCCGCGGTGAACTGGCAGTTTCCACGCCAGGCGCTGACCCTTGATGACGTGATCGCGACCATGGCCGGTGTGCGCCCGGTGATCGGAACCGGCAAAGCGGATCCATCGAAGGAATCGCGCGAGCATGTTGTCTGGAATGAACGCGGGCTTTTGACGGTCACCGGCGGCAAGCTCACCACGTTCCGGTTGATCGCGCTTGATGTGCTCAAGACTGTCCGCAAACGCCTGCCCGATCTTCCTGCTCCGGACGAACGGCAGCCCGTCTTTGACGCAATTGCAGTTGATTTGCCCGCGCTCAGCCCGGAAAAGCGAAGCCGCCTGATCGGGCGCTATGGGGCACATGCCGGAAAACTGGTCGAGGCCGCCGCGCCGGGCGAACTGGACACCATCCCCGGCACGCGAACGCTGTGGGCCGAACTGCGCTGGGCAGCACGGGCCGAAGGCGTGGTGCATCTTGACGATCTGCTGTTGCGCCGGACGCGGATCGGCTTGCTGTTGCCCGGCGGTGGCGATGCGATCCTGCCCCGGATTCGCGCGATCTGCCAGCCGGAGTTAGGCTGGGACGACGCCCGCTGGGAACACGAAGTTGCGAACTATCGCCGGTTGTGGCAAAACCACTACGGTCTGCCCGACCGCGCCGCGATCCCCGATTGGCGAATGGCGCTCCACCGGGCCGAAGTCGAAGAACGCGCCGCGCAGAACCGCCATGTGCTACGCTGGCTGGCAATCGGCGTGAGCGCGCTGCTGGCCGCGCGCTGGTTGCGACGGCGTTACGCTACTTCGTAACACAGGAGACACCGCCCCATGCCCGATGATGTGGTGCTGGCGATCGACAACGGAACCCAAAGCGTGCGCGCCTTGCTGTTTGATGTGCAGGGCAACCTGGTCGCCAGGTCGCGCGTGCCAATCGAACCGTATTTCTCAGAGCATCCCGGCTGGGCCGAGCAACACGCAGACTATTTTTGGGGCAAACTGGGTGAAGCATGCCAGCAGCTATGGACAATGACAGACATTCCCAAAGATGCGGTGCGCGGCGTCGCCTTGACCACGCAACGCGGCACCGTGATCAACCTGGACCGGCAGGGAAAACCGCTGCGCCCGGCCATGATCTGGCTCGACCAGCGCCGCGCCGAAGGCGTGCCCCCCGTCACAGGATTGTGGGGACTGGCCTTCAAGCTGGCGCGTATTGAAGAAACGGTCGCGTACCTGCAGGCCGAAGCCGAAGCCAACTGGATCTATCTGAACCAGCCGGACATCTGGCGGCAAACCGACAAGTTTGTGTTGCTGTCTGGCTACCTGACCTATCGCCTGACGGGACGCATGGCCGACTCGGTAGGATGCCAGGTGGGGTACATCCCGTTCGACTTCAAGCGCCAGCACTGGGCATCCAGACGCGATTGGAAGTGGCAGGCGATTGCTATCCGCCCGGAACACCTGCCCGAACTGGTTCCCCCCGCCCACCCGATCGGCGAGATCACACCTGAAGCCGCAGAAGCCACTGGCATCCCCGCCGGTTTGCCGGTGATCGCCGCCGCCGCCGATAAAGCGTGCGAGGTGATCGGCTCCGGCTGCCTGGAACCACATATCGGCTGTTTGAGCTATGGCACGACGGCGACGATCAACACCACCCACCGCCGCTATATCGAAGTGATCCCGCTCATTCCACCCTATCCCGCGGCGGTGCCCGGTGCGTATAGCCTGGAAATCCAGATTTTTCGCGGGTACTGGATGGTCAACTGGTTCAAGCAGGAATTCGGTCACCGCGAAATGCGCCTTGCGGCGGAGCGAAACATCGAGCCGGAAACGCTGTTCGACGAACTGGTGAACCAGGTTCCGCCGGGTTCGATGGGGTTGGTGCTGCAACCGTACTGGTCACCGGGCGTGCGCGTACCGGGGCCAGAAGCGCGAGGGGCTATTATCGGCTTCAGCGACGTGCACACCCGCGCCCATATTTACCGCGCCATGCTCGAAGGGCTGGCTTACGCCCTGCGCGAAGGGAAAGAGCGCACGGAGAAACGAAGCGGCGTGCCCATCACCGAGTTGCGCGTATCTGGCGGCGGATCGCAGAGTGACGCCGCGATGCAACTCACCGCCGACATTTTTGGGTTGCCCACCGCCCGCCCCCACACGTACGAGACCTCCGGCCTGGGATCTGCCATTGACGCCGCCGTCGGGCTGGGCCTGCACCCGGACTTCGACACGGCGATTCGCGCCATGACCCGCATCGCCCGGGTTTTTGAGCCAGACCCTGACACACGCGCGATCTACGACGGGCTGTATGAGCGCGTTTACAAGCGAATGTATTCGCGCCTGCGCCCACTGTATGAAACCATCCGCCGGATCACCGGTTAGGCCACCACCTGCCGCCAAGTGGGCCTGTGTTGCGCCTTGCGCCGGACGGGTTTGCCGCCGCGTTTTATACTTTTCTTATGGTCACCGTCCGGCAAAGTCGGATACAACCTTCGGGGAATTTACATGCGCTACGCGTCCATTGAGTGCGAGGAGTGAAACACTATGAACTATCGTCGTTTAGGAAACGCAGGGATCAAAGTCAGCGAACTGAGCCTGGGTGGGTGGACTACCTTCGGCGAGAGCCTGACCGACCAACGGCTCGCGCGTGACATCATCGTCAAAGCCTACGACAGCGGCATCAACTTCTTTGATATTGCAGACGTCTACGCGCAGGGCGAAGCCGAAAAGCTCATGGGAGCCATCCTCAAAGAATTTCCGCGCCACACCCTGGTGATTTCCAGTAAAGTTTTTTGGCCCATGAGCGATGACGTGAATGATCGCGGGCTGTCGCGCAAACACATCATGGAAAGCGTCGAAAAGTCGCTGCAGCGCATCGGCACAGACTACCTGGACATGTATTTCTGCCACCGGTTCGACGAAGAAACACCGGTCGAGGAAACCGTTCGCGCCATGGATGACCTGGTTCACCAGGGCAGAATCCTCTACTGGGGAACCAGCGAGTGGACTGGGGCGCAAATTCAAGAAGTCCTGAACCTGTGCGAACAACACAACCTGTATAAACCGCAAGTGGAGCAGCCGCAGTACAACATGCTCGTTCGTAACAAAGTCGAAAACGACGTGCTGCCCGTAACCCAGTCGAATGGCATCGGGCTGGTGGTCTGGAGTCCGATGGCCAGCGGTCTGCTGACCGGCAAATACGACGAAGCCCTGCCCGATGATAGCCGGCTGGCCCGTCTTGACTGGCTGCGCGACGCCTTGTACAAAGCAGAGACCATCGCCGCAATCCGCAAGCTCAAGCCAATTGCCGATGATCTGGGCGCGACACGGGCGCAGCTTGCTATCGCCTGGACGCTGCGCCAGCCGGGCGTCAGCAGCGCGATCACCGGGGCGACAAAGGTGGCGCAGCTTGAGGACACGCTCCGGGCAATCGATCTGAAGCTGGACGACGATGTGCTGGATCGCATCGACGACGCCCTTAAACCGGTCATTCAATAAGCACCCTGACCTGCCAACGTGAAGTAATGGGCGTTGGAGTTTCAAGAATGCCAACGGTTCCTGTCGAGGGGCCAGCCTGTCGTAACACGAGAAGCCCGCAAGATGGGCTTCTCTTTATTATCGCATGGATACACGGCACGAATGGCAACGAAAAATACTCAGACAATGCGGCGATATGATTGTCGATCAATTATAGGGGCAGGGGAGACGCGGTTAGAGATAGATGCGGGGGACGCGTGGCAGTAGGGAGGTGGTCACTTCATAATTGATCGTCTCGGCCCAACGGGCAACTTCCTCAGCGCTGATACAGTCGCCGCCCTGCTCACCGATCAGCACGACCGGGTCGCCGACAGCGACAGGCCCCACGTGCGAAACATCGACCACGAACTGATCCATACACACGCGGCCCACGATAGGCGCTCGTTGACCACGTATCAACACGGCCCCGCGGTTAGATAGCAGGCGGTGATACCCGTCACCATAGCCGACAGGAATCAACGCGACCGGCATCTCACGCGGCGTCACATAGGTGCGCCCGTAACTGATGCTGGCTCCGGCAGGCAGAGTCTGGACGCGCACGACCTGGCTCTTCAGCGCCAGTGCGGGACGAAGCGTTACCGCCGGATCGCTCTGGTCAGAAGGGCGAAGCCCGTACATGGCAATGCCGACGCGCACAG
The DNA here is from genome assembly GCA_964611395.1 of uncultured Anaerolineaceae bacterium. Lineage (GTDB taxonomy): Bacteria > Chloroflexota > Anaerolineae > Aggregatilineales > Aggregatilineaceae > CAZSXY01. The sequence continues at coordinate 34,118 of CAZSXY010000028.1, forward strand.
CGTCCAGGTGTGTGGTCGGGAGATCGAGGGTTGCGGCGCTGTTGGCAATGTGACGCACCGGAATACGGTACCCCGCAGCATCCAGTTGGGACACTACCCGCGAAAACCGCTCGAATTGATCCCATGTGTACGTTTTGTCCCTGGCATCTGCTACTGCAAAATGGCTATAGACGCCTTCAACCTCGATTCCGGGCAGTGACTTCAAGCGCTCAAAAAATGGCAGCGATTCGTCCGGTAGCAATCCAAACCGCCCCATACCCGTATCAATCTTGACGTGCACCCGCGCCGTCTTGTTGAGCGCCAGTGCATGGGCGGACACCTGTTTGGCAATCGGCCACTCGGTGACCGTCAGCGTGAGGTCGTGCTCGATCCCCACGCGAATCTCGCCGGGAACGGTATAGCTCATGACCAGAATAGGCGACTTGATCCCCGCCAGGCGCAACTCGATACCTTCCATGACGCGGGCGACTGCCAACCAGGACGCGCCATTCGCAAGCGCCGTGCGGGCTACTTCACACGCCCCGTGCCCATAAGCGTTGGCCTTGACCACGGCGATCAGCTTGACGCCTGGCCCCACGTGCCCGGCAATTGCCCGCACATTATGCGCAATCGCGCTCCGATCGATCGTGATGTATGTCAACGGTGTATCACGCATGGCCATTATCTTTTCCTCGCCTGTGACGCAGCTTAAACACGTTGAGTGATTTCGGCAAGTGGCGCGTCGCTGCAACCTGGGCAGCGTATGCCAGCACTGTCTGCTGGCCAGATCACAGGGGGCCGTTTTGCGACAGAAAGCGAAGAAGTCCAGAAAGCATACCTGGGAGGGTAGGCGCTGTTGCCAGAGATGACCTCGCGGCGCTGAGCCACATTGAAAAGCACCGGTGACCACTCCCGGCCCACCTGGAAAATGCTGCCGTTGCCCGGACGAAAGCGGTGGTTACCGTTCGGGCAACGTAGCTTGGCAGCGAGCTGCCCTCTCGATCAGCGCCTTGCCAATCATGGAGGCAGGCTATTCTGTGACCAATGCGCGCGTCGAGCGGCGGATGGTCATCGTCGCCGGCAACACGATTTCCCGCCCTGCGGGCTTGTCGGGGTCCGCAATCCGTTCTAACAATACATGCACGGCCTTGTATCCCATCTCGTATGCCGGTTGGGACACGGCGGTCAGAAACGGGTTGACCACCAGATTAGGCGGTAGCTCGTCAAAGCCCACCACTGACATATCCTCCGGCACTCTCAACCCGGCATCGCCAAGCGCTTTCAGAATCCCGTTGGAGATGACGTTATTGGCCGCAAACCAGGCTGTGGGCCGCGTGGACTGTTCAAGGAGTCTCCGGGCCGACTCATAGCCACTTTCAAACGTGTATTGTCCATACCGGATCAAGGCCGGGTCCACCGGCAGACCCGCGTCTTTGAGGGCGCGGATATAACCCTGCACCCGTTGCGTGCTCGTGGATATGGCTTCAGGGCCGGAAAGACAGGCGATGCGCACATGCCCTAACCGGATCAGGTATTGCGTGATCTGATAGGCCCCGCCCTCAGAATCCCCTCGAATGATATCCACCGTGGCACCAGGAATCACGCGATCCAGAAGCACAACCGGTATGTTCTGTCGTTGGATGGCATGGAGATCGTTGGGAACATTGGACACCGGCACTAAGAGAATGCCATCGACTTGCCGCTGCAAGAGCAAATCAATATATCTTCTCAACTTGGCCGGATCTTCATCAGAATTGCCGAGCACCAGATTGAAGTCATGTTCGTTTGCGGCATCTTCAGCCCCGCGGGTGACCGTCGTCCAGAACGGGTTGGTGATATCCGACACGACCAACGCCAGGGTGTTGGTTCGCTTGAAGCGAAAGCTTTGGGCGAGCGTGTTGGGCACATACTGCAGTTCCTCGATAGCTTCCTCAACCCGCGCCCGTGTTTGGGCACTTACATAGCCTGAATTATTGATCACACGCGATACGGTGATGGGAGCCACACCCGCACGTTTGGCTACATCTCGGATGGTGGGCATCAATGTCTCCTTTGACCGCTGTACAGGGCACCAACCGGGGCGATAGGGTGTCCCCGTCTTTGCTCATTTTTGGCATATCCCGGTGCTGTCTCATGAGGTTGACAACGTTCCTGATTTGGATTATGCTAAAACTGGTACCGGTACCATGTTATTGACTGGATAGTGTCTGGACTCCATCGAATCTACACGCGCTGAACCGGGCTTGATGGCCTGAATGATAGTTGCCATTCTATTATACCCATTTAGGGTACCGGTACCACAATCGAAAATCTTCGCAACCTGTGGCGA
>CAZSXY010000029.1:0-16269 GCA_964611395.1 uncultured Anaerolineaceae bacterium
CTGTCAGAGTCGGTAATGCAGTTACGGTCGCTGTCGGCGTTGGCGAACGGGTGGGACTGGCCGTCAGGGTCGGTGATGCGGTCGCTGTCGGCGTTGGTGACTGCGTGGGACTGGCTGTCAGAGTCGGTAATGCAGTTACGGTCGCCGTTGGCGTTGGCGAACGGGTGGCGCTGGCAGTCAGAGTCGGTAATGCAGTTACGGTCGCTGTCGGCGTTGGCGAACGGGTGGGGCTGGCCGTCTGGGTCGGTAATGCAGTTACGGTCGCCGTTGGCGTTGGTGACCGCGTGGGGCTGGCTGTCTCGGTCGGTGTCGGAGTCGATGTGGGCGTTACAGAAGGAGTAGGAGTGGCGGTCAAAGTCGCCGTTGGCGATTCGGTGGCAGTGGCGGTTGCCGTTGGTGGCCGGGCCGTCGCCGTCACGACCGGCGTAATCGATGGGAAGGGCGTTGCGGTGGCAATCCCTGCGATGCGGGTGGGAACAGCCGACGGCGACAGGGCAAGGGTCGGCGTTTGGGGGGTGTCGATGTGAAGGTTGCAGCCGGAAAGAAGCCACACCCCCCCGATAATTGCCAACCTGAGTGCGAGTCGTTTGCCCATGATCTCATTGTAGACCAGCCTGGCTTGAACGTAGGGGGAGAAGTGGTTGGCCGGTGATAAAACACCATCCTGGCCAGCACGCTCCCCCGGTTAGTCGCTAGCGCCGGTGACTTTACGACCCGTATGCGGTGTGGTCACAGGTCGGGTTTTCTTGCAGATCGACCAGTTCCGCATCGAGCTTTTCGAGTTCAGGCCTCAACCGGGCGAAGTTGGCCCCCTGCTCCTTGATGGTGATCATGGCGCGGTCTTCGCCCTCGCCCTGCCAGGTCGAGACGCTGATGATGTTCCCGCCGGCGTCCGCAACAATCTGCGCCAGCCGCGCCAGCATCCCTGGCTTATCCGCCAGCCGCACCGTAAAGCGAGCGCCGTCTTCGCCGCCTCCCAACATGCTCACCAACACCTGGAAAATATCGGTGTCTGTGATGATCCCCACGACTTTCCCGTTTTCGACGACGGGCAGGCACCCAATGTCCTTGTTGAGCATAAGCCGGGCCGCTTCTTCGATGGGGCATGACGGCGTGGTCGTGTAGACGGGGTGACTCATGATCTGCTTGATCTCAAGCTGCGACAGCAGCCCGTGAATCTCGTAAATGCTCAGGGTGGTGGCCGGTGAAGGCTGGGCAGCGAGAAGGTCTTCGTCAACAACAATGCCAACGAGTTGCCCCTTCTTGTCGATAACCGGCAAATGGTGGATGTTATGTTCGCGCATCAATTCGGCGGCCTGCCGGTGAGTCGTTTCAGGCGTTGCCGTGATGAGCTGGCGTGTCATACGATCGTTTACGAGCATAGCCGGGTCTCCGATATGAGTAAAACCTTGTGAACGGAAATAACAGTAACGGTTCGGAACGTGATATTGTGCGGATCGTAGTCTCTCTGCGGCGGACTGTCAAACCGGGCGCATAGGAGACCAGCAGCGTTTCGATGCTCGCCCCGTCGCCCCTCACCCGAACCGCACCGGCTAATACTCGCGACCGCCAAATTGGTGTACACTTGGGGCATGTTGCTTACGCTCACAGGCACCGGCCCGCTTTCAGTGCGGGCTTAGAACGAGGCAATCAATGGCCAGCGAAGAACCAGGTATTCTCGACACCTTTTTCAGTTCCCACACATTTACATGCCAAAGCAAACCGGTCAGCGTACAGCCTGACGAGTTGGTGCACGTCTTTGGGGCACAGGAACCGGTCCGCGACCAACGCGACGGACGCGCCCGGGCGCTGCTGCAAATCGGGTGGCTCACCATCGAGCACATCGCCGTTGCCATGCCACCAGGCGACCGCGAACAACTGGTATCGGATATCCAGGAAGCGGCGCGCGCCTGGCTGGAACACCCTGCGAACCAGGAAAACGACGCGCGTGCCCAGGTGCAATGGCTGATCACAAAAACGCGCCGCCACGAGAGCAAGCAGCAAATCATCCAGCGTGTTTGGCTGGCCGTTGTGCTTTACAACCTGGGACACCGGCAAATCACGTTCGATGACGCCGGGCAAATTCACTCCGATAAGGGGCGCACCTCGCGCATCGGGCTTGGGCCGGACACGGCGTTGGAGCACATCTGGGAAGCTGGCGAACACACGCTGTATGTCACGAGCTTCCGCCAGCCAGACGGAACCATCCTGCGGGGCAAGGGCCGTCATCGCTGGTATGTGTACCGGGTCACATTGAACCCGCGCGTGGCCGAATTGTTCAAAATGCATCCGGCCCCCGTTTCTGAGAAAATCGCCCTCATCGTCGCCAGCGAAACCTATGCAACCCAGCCCCAGTTGCCGCGTGATTTCTATGGCGGTGACGCGTTCCAACAGGCGTGTATTGACGCGCAAGACCAGGCCTTCTCGCACATCCTGGTGCTGTCCCCCCAGCATGGCGTTATCTCTCTCGATGACGTGGTTCCCACCGACCAACCCTGGGACGATGTCATGAAACACCGCCTGTGGGAATGGCAAGTGACGGCGAACAGCCGCCTGAGCAGACACCTTTTTGGCACCCTGCCAGCGGGCGTATCCCCAGACCTGAATATTGAGTGGTGGCCCTGGCTCCATCCAGAATCCCGTTACGAATTCACGGTCTTTGGGGGAGGTTTCCCGATTCGCCTGCTGCTGGACTATCTGAGCCGGGCCAGTACGCGGTCCCCCGAAAGCTGGCCGCATATTACCCTGGCCGAGCAGCGACCGGGGTATATGATCGATGATTTCGAGGATGTGTGGTCAGCCAATGAACCCCTGGGTTTTCTCGATGACGAACTCGATGAGCAGGTCTTGTCACAGGACATAGAACTCCTGTTGGAGTGGGCGACGGAGCTTAGCGAACGCATTGTCATCTACGTCCACCCCCTGGACGAAACATGGGAGTTAGCCCCTGACGAGGCGCTGTTGCCAACGCGCATTCTCGCCGATTCGGGCCTGGAAATGGAGGACTTCCTGGACCTGCTGACGGACACCATGCTTGTTTTGGAACATCGGTTGCCGCTCGGCATGTTGTTGAACGCCAACACCATCGTCTCCATTCTGCTGCAAATATGCCATAACATGGTGCACCGCGAGCTTGACATGATTCAGGAAGTGCTCGGACTCTTTCCTGAGTACACCTTGCGCCAGTATGTTGAAAAAACCTTGCAAGAATCCTCGGAGGAAGACCAGCTTTGTAACTGCCTGACATTAGCTGAACAAATGCACCTGATCGCGCTCGCCGTTCCCACCTCCATCGCCGAGCAGCTTTTGATCTGGATGCAAACCTACATCGCAGCACGCATGCGCCAGCGTCTGGTAGATACGTCAGAAAACCGGTGATGTGTTCTGTTCGGGCATCATGAGTGATCCCGATTGAAGTTATAGCCTTTGCTAGCGATAAAGAGGTTGTGAACTATGCTTACTCCGGTCGAGAAAATTGTGTTCCTGATTCTGGCGCTCATTTCCGGCTATCTTGCTCAAAAACTATTTCGGCGGGCCTTCCAGGTGATCGCGCGGGGCGAGGGGGGGCTCCAGTTTGACCACATCCCCGCGCGGCTTCGCCACGCCCTCGATGTGACCATCACCCAGCGGACGGTGCTTCGCACTCGCCTGGGCACCAGCCTGATGCACGGGTTCATCGTCTGGGGCTTTGTGTTTTACCTCCTCGTGAATACCGGCGATCTGCTTGAGGGATATTTTGCCATCGATTTCTTAGGAACCGCCCTCATTGGCGATCTATACCGCCTGCTGGGGGATATTCTCAGCGTGCTGATCCTGGTGGGCATGGTGTATTTCCTGGTGCGGCGCTTTTTGGCGAATGCACCGGCGCTGCAATTTCACGACAATGTAAAACTTCACCCGGCGGTGCCTGGCGGCCTCAAACGCGATTCGCTGATCGTGGGGCTGTTCATCATTGTGCATGTCGGCGCTCGCTTCCTGGGGGAAACCTTCTGGATCGCCCTGCAAGATGGCGGCGATAGCTGGCAACCACTGGCAAACGCGGTCTCCGGCCTGTGGGCCTCGCTCGATCATGACGCGCTTGAACTCGGCGAGCATGTGATGTGGTGGCTCGCGCTCGGCACCATTCTGGCGTTCATCCCCTACTTCCCTTATACGAAGCATATGCACCTGTTCATGGGGCCTTTGAATTACTTCTCCCGGCCCCAGCGAACATCGTTGGGCGTGTTGGAACCGCTGGACTTCGAGGACGAGGAACGCGAGCAGTTTGGAGCGGCGCACCTGGAGCACCTCACCAAGACGCACCTGTTCGACGCCTTTGCCTGCATCATGTGCAACCGCTGCCAGGATGTGTGTCCCGCCTACCTGACGGGCAAGGAACTGTCGCCCTCTGCGCTGGAGATCAACAAACGCTATGAAATCAAAGCGCACATGGCCCGGCTCACCAACGGCGACGAGTCGCCCCGCCCATTGTTGGAGTTTGCGATCTCGCCGTCGGCTGTCTGGGGCTGCACCGCATGTGGAGCCTGCATCGAGGTGTGCCCGGTGGGGAACGAGCCTATGTTCGACATCATCGACATCCGCCGCGACCTGGTGCTCACCCAGGGCGAATTCCCCAACGAACTCCAGGGGGCCTTTCGCGGCATGGAAAACAACGGCAATCCCTGGCAAATCGGCGAAAGCCGCCTGAAATGGGCCGAAGGGCTGGACGTGCCCACCGTTGAGGATGTTTCTGAACTTGAGGTGCTGTACTGGGTGGGTTGTGCGGGCAGCTTTGAGCCACGCGCCCAGAAGATCGCGCAGGCATTGGTGCAAATCCTGCACGAAGCGGGCGTGAAATTCGCGGTCTTGGGCGAGCGAGAAAGCTGCACCGGCGATTCGGCGCGGCGGGCAGGGAACGAGTACCTGTTCTATGAGATGGCGCTGGCTAACATCGAAACCCTGAACGACGTCAACCCGCCCCGCATCCTGGTGACGTGCCCGCATTGTTACCACACCATCGCCAACGAATATCCCCAGTTCGGGGGGACGTATGAGGTGGTGCACCATACGGTCTTCATCGACGAGTTGATCCGCCAGGGCCGCCTGAAGCCCCGCGCTGCCGGAACCCAGCGCATCACCTATCACGATCCATGCTATCTGGGGCGACACAATGACATTTTCGACGCACCGCGCGCCACGCTCGACGCAGCGGGGGGGGCGCTCACGGAAATGCCCCGGACACGCGACAACGCGTTCTGCTGCGGTGCGGGCGGCAGCCAGTTTTGGAAAGAGGAGGAACACGGCACGGCGCGAGTCAACCTGACGCGGTATGCCGAAGCGACAATTACCGGGGCGGATACGCTGGCAGTGGCCTGTCCCTTCTGCCTGCGGATGTTCACCGACGCCCGTCAAGATGAAGGTGATCAGGGGCCTGAGGTCAAAGACGTGGTGGAGATCATGGTAGAGAACCTGGGCCTGTAACGTTCGCCAAAACGATGGCCGCTGGCGGGGGCGCGTATCGAGACCGGTAGGGCATGGCATGAACCATCGGAAATCACGGCTCCGACAACTGGCCAGCGTAACCGGCCTGGTGTTATGGGCCACGCTGATCCTGGGCCTGTATTATTGGGTTCACAAGCCGTTGACTCCCGCACTGGCAGACGCCCTTGCGGGCGCGGCGATAGATATTGCAGTATCCCTGCTGTTCGTGCTGGTCAGCGCCGGGATCGGGCGGCGCTTTCTCCGCACGCTGGGCATGGTGTGGGGCGGGCAAGCCGAACAACTCGCGGCGGCCAGCATCACCGGCCTGGGGTTGCTATCGCTGGCCTTGCTCATCGCAGGCTCGGTGGTTCTGAACCGGGCAAGCGTCGCGCTGGTGCTGCTGGCCGGTTTCGTCATTGGGGCTGGGGATGTCTGGACCTGGGCCAGCGACTGCGTGCGGGGCTTGCGCGGCGGCATCATCCCCCGTGAGCGCTGGGGGCGCTTCCTGGTGGTGACGGCCAGCGTCATGATGGGCATGGCGTTCATTCTGGCTTTGCTCCCACCGACGAAATGGGACGTTCTAACCTATCACCTGGCCGGGCCGGAGCAGTACGTCGCTCGCGGGCGCTTCTATGCGGCTGAACACAATCACTTCTTGGGTTTTCCCCAACTCGTCGAGGTGCTGTTTGCCAGCCAACTGGCGCTGACCGGTCGCCTGGCAGGTGGGGGCCTGCTGCACTGGTTCGTAGGCCTCTTTTTACTGGTCTCGGTTTGGGGCACAACGGCTCGCCATCGCGGGGCCACTGCCGGGTGGCTCGCGGTTAACATCCTCCTGACAGCCTTTACCGTGTGGCTCGAAATGACCATGGCCTACGTGGATCTGATGCCTATGGCGCTGGCCGTCCTGGGGGTGAGTAGCGCCGGTCACTGGCGAGCCAACCAACGCCCCGGCCCTCGCCCCGATGACGATTTGCCCCGGCAAAACGCCCCGGCGCATCCGGCGAACCCCCACCCGCTGCAGGCGGCGGCGCTGCTGGGCGTCCTGGCCGGTTTGGGGCTGGGAACCAAGTACAGCGTGTTGTGGCTGGTCTTTGCCCTGGCGGGGATCATCGTGTTGAACCGGCGGGCGGCGGGATGGAAAGCCGCAGCGGCGGCGCTCGCCGTATTCGCGGGCGCGGCGCTCGTCGTTTTTTCTCCCTGGCTGATCCGAAACACGCTGTGGTATCACAACCCGGTGTACCCGCTTGTTTTTGAAGCCGCCGAAATGGACTCCGTCCGGCTCGACTGGTACAGCCAGCCGCGCTCAGGGCTGATTTATGGCGCGAATGCGTGGCAACTACCGGTGTTGCCGGTGGTGGCAACGATTCTGGGCGTCGAAGGCGCTGGAACCTTCGGGACAGATATTGGCCCGCTGTTTTTGTTGCTGTGCCCGCTGGTGCTTTTTGTGTGGAAAATACTGACGCCGGACGAGCAACACCTGATGCGCCAGGCGTTGGTTGTCAGCGGCATCATCACGCTTGCCTGGGTCATAAGCGCGGCCTTTGGGTCGTACATCAGCCTGCAAACCCGCCTCGTGCTCTACCTGTTTGGCCCGTTGGCCATAGTCGCCGCCCTCACGCTGGTGGCGCTGCGCCAGCTTCCGCGGCAACTGGTCGATCTCGGTTTCGTGATGCAGGCGATGGTCGCGCTTACCATTGTGTTTGCCGTAGTTTCGGGGCTGCGCTACTGGGCGGAGTACGGCATCCAGCAGTACTTTTCGGGCGATGCGGACTACCGGGAGGCCTTCCTGCGCCATGCCCTCGGCTGGCATTACGAAACCATGCGCAAACTTGACAGCCTGCCAGCGCAATCCACCGTTCGCTTCCTGTGGGAGCCGCGCTATCTGTACTGCGACGACACGCGCCTGGTGTGCCGCCCGGACTCGCTCATGGATGGGTGGTACCATGCGCGGCGGGCGGTGGAGGATGGCAGCGCGGAGGCCATTGCCTATGCGTGGCGCGATGGTGAGGATATCAATTACCTGCTGGTGTATGAATTTGGGCGGGAATTCGAGCGCGACTCAGCCCGCCTGTACGATACCGCAGACTGGGACGCCTGGGAGCTATTCGTCGATGGCTATTTGGAAGAAGTGTGGCGCACCGGGAACGCCGATGACGACATCCAATACATCCTCTACCGGTGGCAATTGCAGGGGGGTGGGGGTGACACCAGATAACGTCAGGCCCGTATAAGCGTATTGCTGTATGTTGTGTAGTTAAGACGTTTTTGTTAAGCTTTTTTGTATTCGCCCAGCAACTGTTTTGGAGAGTTTCATGACCGTCGAAACGAAAGAAAATCAAACCGGCGCGGAAGATGTCTTGTGGGATCTCAGTGACCTTTACGCCGGGGTGGATGATCCCCAAATAGAGAAAGACATTCAGCTTACCGACGCGCAAACAGACAAGTTCGCCTCAGAGCTGCGCGGCAAGATCGCCACCCTGGACCCTGAAGAGTTCTACGAAGCGGTGGCCGAATACGAAGCCATTATCGAGAACGCCACGAAACTCGGTGCCTACGCCCATTTGATCTGGACGACCGACGCCGCCAACCCGCGTTACGGGGCACTACTCCAACGCCTGACGGAGTGGGCCGCCCAGTTAAAGCAAAAGCTGGTGTTCTTTGAGCTTGAATGGATTAACGCACCGGAAGAATTCGCCAAACAGATGCTAGAGCATCCGGTGCTGGCGCACTATCAGCACTGGCTGGAGACGGCACGCCGCTACCAGCCGCACCGGTTGAGCGAACCAGAAGAGAAAATCCTGGCCGAAAAGTCCGTGACCGGGAGCAGCGCATGGGGGCGCTTCTTCTCGGAATTGATGGGCAACACGCGCTATCCCTTCGAAGGCGAAGACCTCACCCAGTCGGCCATACTGGCCAAGCTGTACGAGCCTGACCGTGACGTTCGCAAGCGCGCCTCCGAAGCGTTCACGGAAGTCCTGCGCGAGAAGCTGCCGATCCTGACGTTCATCTTTAACACGCTTGCCGCAGACAAGGCCTCCGACGATCGTTTGCGCAACTACCCCACATGGATTTCTTCGCGCAATCTAGACAACGAAGTTGACGACCAGGTCGTCGATACGCTTATCAATGCCGTCACGTCACGCTACGACATCGTCGCCCGTTACTATCGTCTCAAGCGCAAACTGCTTGGGGTTGAGCAGCTTTACGATTATGACCGCTACGCGCCGTTACCTGCAGCCGAAGGCCGTTACCACTGGTCGCAAGCCCAGGAGATGGTGCTGAGTGCCTACCAAAAGTTCCACCCGCAGATGGCAGACATTGCGGAACAGTTTTTCGCCAATGCCTGGATCGACGCCCCGCCGCGCCCCGGCAAGCGAGGAGGAGCCTACAGCGCGTATACGGTGCCCTCGGTGCATCCGTACGTATTCGTCAACTATACCGGCAACGCGCGTGATGTCATGACGCTGGCGCACGAATTGGGACACGGCGTTCACCAATATCTGGCGCGCGAACAAGGGATGCTCCAGCAGCACACCCCGCTGACGACAGCCGAAATGGCTTCCACCTTCGGCGAGATGCTGGTCTTCACCGACTTCATGACCAGGGAAGATAATCCGCGCGTCCGGTTGGCGATGCTGGCCCACAAGATCGAAGACTCCTTCGCGACGATCTTTCGCCAGGTGGCGATGAATCGCTTCGAACACGGGATGCATACGGCTCGCCGCGAGGAAGGGGAACTGCCCAGCGACCGGTTGAGCGAAATCTGGATGCAAACCCAACAGGCGATGTTCCTGGACAGCGTCACCCTGACCGAAAACTACCGCGTCTGGTGGAGTTACATCCCGCATTTCCTGCAGGTTCCGGGCTACGTCTATGCCTATGCGTTCGGCGAGCTTTTGGTGCTGGCGCTCTTTGCACGCTACCGGAAGGAAGGGGACTCCTTCGCTCCACGCTATCTCGATGTCTTGCGGGCCGGCGGCTCAGATTGGCCGGAAAACACGCTGGCCCCGCTGGGAGTCGACCTGACCGCCCCTGATTTCTGGCAAGAAGGCTTGAGCGAGATCGAGGCTCTTGTCGACCAGGCGGAACGATTGGTCGAAGACCTCGACGTCCAGTAAATTTGCGTTTCCTGGTGTGGAAAGGCGCTCTGAAAGAACAGGGCGCCTTTTGTTCCCCCCACGCGAGCGACGATGGGGTTTTGTCCCGGCTGTTTTTTCTGGTATGGCCGCTACAATCGGGTACAATGGGACGAAGCCAGGGTTGCAGACTGGAAGTGAGCTTAACGTGCCGGACCAACAGACGCCGAATCAAGGGTATAGCGAAGCTATCGAAGATTTCTTGAAGGCCGTTTACCTGCTCCAACAAGAACAGGAGCGGGTGCAGACTTCTACCCTGGCCGACACGCTCGGCATCACGGCCCCCTCGACCACTGAAATGGCCAAGAAATTGGCCAAGGCCAACCTGGTATACCACGAACCCTACCGGGGCATTCGCCTGACGGCAACCGGCGAGCGCATCGCCCTTGAGATCGTGCGCCACCACCGCCTGTTGGAGTTGTTCCTGGTGCAAGCCCTGGGGTACACATGGGACGAAGTGCATGAAGAAGCCGAAAAGCTGGAACACGCCGTTTCAGACCGGCTGGCGCAGCGCATCGCCGAGTACCTGGGACACCCCCAATACGACCCGCATGGCGATCCCATCCCCGGCCCGGAAGGGGACGTCGCCACCCGTGACCTGACGCCCCTGTCGGAGTGGCCGGTCGGAGAAAAAGGACAGATCGCCCGCCTGCGCAACCAGTCGCCCGACATGCTGCGCTACCTGGCGGACAAGGGACTGGTCATCGGCGCTTACATCGAAGTGCTGAAGCGCGATCCGTTCGATGGGCCAATGACGCTTGTGGTTAACGGAGAACAACAGGTCATCGGCGTGGCGGTGGCGCAGTACGTCGGCGTCTCGCCCGCGTAGCCGGGGACCGTTTTCGCCCTCAATGACGTGCCAGGAAGGGGTTTAACCGTTGATCGCACGTGCCAGAACAGTCTTCACCGGCGCAACGTGGCAATCGCCACAACTCCTGCGTTGGAACCGCCGCATCAAAATTATCTATGCCTCGAAATACACCGTCTGGTTGCTGTTCGCCATCGGCATCATCCGGGCCGTTGTGTTCCTGGTCGCCTACCCTCCGGCACATGGCGCTGATTCGGCTGATTATTTCCTGTACGCCGCCCAGTTCGAGGGGCTGGATGCGCCGATTGTCTTCGAGTTGATTTACCCGCTATATCCACTCCTCATTTACCTGACGCACTACTGGTTGGGCAGCATCTATATTCTCATTGGATGGCAACTCCTGTTGTCCTCGGTGCAAGGCGTGATTTTCTACATGGGGCTGCGATTGTACAGCCCCCTGCTTGCCTTTCTGGCAGCGCTCATGGTGCTGGGAGATGCGCAGACGGGTATCCTGTACAACTTTACCTCTACCGAACCCCTCTACATGTTCGCGCTGAGCCTGTCCTTCAGTTATTTCCTTGTCCGGCTAAAACGCCAGCCCAAAACTTCCCTGTCGCTGGCGGACGCTGGCCTGGGCGCACTCCTTGCTCTCGTGTTATTAGCCCGGCCAGTTGGTCGCTATCTCATCGTACCTTTTGGGCTTTTGTTTTGGTTGGGGACGCGATCCTGGCGACGAACGGGCGTGATGGTGACGGGCTTTGCGATCCTGCTCGTGATCGTTATGGGCTTTAACCAATTGGTGTTCAATCACTTTGAGTTGAACGGTGGCGGCAATTTCATGCTGGTGCGCCCCCTCGTGCGTTCGGGGTTGCTGGAACCGGCTAACGGCCCGGCATCGGCCAGGCTGGTGGCCATGCAGGCAACATGTGATGAGGGTGAGAATATAAGCCGCTGCCTGGTCACGCTCACCGGCGATTGGCCGGCGGTGAGGCAACTCTATACCGAAGCTTACATGGAGATGATCCGGGCACACCCTGTTGACTTTGGGAAGCAAGTATTCGACGCCTTTCACCTGTATCTCAGGCAAACGGGCTTGCAGTACAAGGGGGAAATCACGCCCAGCGACGTGCAATGCGCCGATATTGAGGGAAAAGTTGCGCGTGATACACAGAGCTACCTGGAACAGGACTGGCTCTTGTATGGCACATCCGACCTGACGCCGGACACATTACGCCCGATCCTCCGCGACATCGCCGAAGCCATGTGCCCGCCACTGCCCGACAATGACGCGGTTCGTTCGGTGATCGATCAACTCGCTTTTCGCTACCGCTCGCTCAGCCGCCCCCGCCCGTTCCTGTGGTACGCGCTGGTGGTGCTGGCCGTTGTGTTGATTCCCTGGGCACGCCCGCTGATGCCTGTGGTATTCATCGCCGGCGCAATTGTGGCTAACCACGCCGCCATCAGCGCGGTTGTTTTGAACGTCCAGCCCCGCTATATCGCCATCGTCAATCCCTACAAAGGGGTGCTGTTACTGGTTCTGCTGTATGTGGCGGGCAGGCTGATCGCGCGTCTGATCGACGAGTGGATGAGTTCACGCAACCGTCGCCGGGCGAACAGTTAGAGTAATGCCGGTGGAGAAACCATGCCAGCCCGGCAGGCGCTGGACGTGATGAGTCCGGCGTTGTGCGTTTGGGGTGAGGGGCGTACCCTGGGGTCGATCACCGGTCGCTGTTGATATACCGCAGCAGCGCGATCTGCTCCGACACTAGGCCCAACATGAAAATGACCGCCCCGACGCTGAACACCAGCCCGCCAAACCCGCTGAAACGCCCCACGAAAGCCAGCTTGCCGACCGTATATCCCCCACCCGACAACAAAAATAGCAGGCTGATCGGCAAGAAGATTTTCAGCGGAACGAACAGGGTTGCCAGGCGGGTCAGGGTCAGCAAAAAGCGCAGCCCATCGCGTAGGGGGCGAATCTTGCTCGCGCCGGTGCGGGCAGGTGAGGCGAACGGATGGTATTTGACGGCATACCCCGCGCGAAACAAGCAGATCGTAAGCGTTGTGGGGTACGAAAATCCGTTGGGCAGCAGGTAAAGAAAGCTGCGGGCGACATCGGCCCTGATAGCGCGAAATCCTGACGTCAGGTCAAGCACCGGATGCCCAACCACATACGACGCGTAGGCGTTGAATACGCGGTTGGCCAGGCTACGGTGCCACCGCGCCTGTGTGCCTGCGCTGCGCGCCCCCACCACCATATCGTAGCGATCCATATGTTGCAGAATGTTTGGAATCTCTGCGGGGGGATGCTGCCCGTCCGCGTCCATCAGCAGGATAATATCGCCGGTGCTGGCCCGGACACCCGACTTGATGGCGGCCCCATTGCCAATGTTGTAGGGGTGCGATACCAGCTTCACGGACGAGTGAGCCTGGACAATCGAGGCGGTGCGATCGGTCGAACCGTCATCCACGACCACGATCTCATCGATGAGCGGTTGTTGCTCAAGTTGGTGCAATAGGGCATCGATCGCCGCTTCTTCGTTGAAAACGGGAATGACGACGGATACGCGCGGTGAGTCGAACACGGCTGGTCCCCCCTGGCTGGCGCACGGACTGGGTTACCATAATAGCCAATGGTCGTGAGGAAGACCACTCTCCGCTCGCCGCGAGGTTTTGGCGGTTAGCGGTCAGCGGTCAGCGGTCAGCCGCTCCCCGCGGAGTTTTGTGGCTATTGACAGCCCTTACACGCCTTGTATAATCGTCACGGCATGTTCCCCTCCACCCTCTCTCGCGAAGGAGTTGTGCCAGTCTAGACACCAGAATACGACACGAGGAAACTATGTTATCTCAAGTGGGTCGTATCGCCTGGAATCGCTGGAAAATCATAGGTGAAGCGTTTGGCGACTTTCAGGCGCGGCTGTTTGCCGTTTTATTCTACTTCACGATCTTCGCGCCGTTTGCACTCGGCGTTCGCTTGCTGAGCGATCCCCTTCACCTGCGCAAGCCAACCACCCGTTGGCTGGATCGCGCACCGGTCGGCAACACTCCCGAAGAAGCGCGGAGGCAGTTCTGATGGATATCCTCGGTGTCTCCTGCTTTTATCATGATTCGGCAGCCGTCCTGCTCCGTGATGGTGAAGTGATCGCGGCCTCGATGGAAGAGCGCCTCTCGCGCAAAAAGCACGACAACGGCTTCCCGGCCCGCGCCATCAACTTCTGCCTGGAACGAGGCGGTATCAAGGGGCCAGACCTGGACTATGTCGTCTTCTATGAGAAGCCCATGGTCAAGGTGGGGCGCATCCTGCAAACGGCGTTGGGCACATTCCCGCGCTCGTGGGACTTCTGGCGCGAAGCGGTGACGGCTTATGTTAGCGAGAAGTTCTGGATCAAGAGCCTGCTTCAGCAGCAGCTCGGCGTGCGCCCAGACCAGATTTTGTTCTGCGATCATCACATGTCTCATGCGGCAAGCGCATTCTTCGCATCCCCGTTCGACGATGCCGCGGTGATTACGGTCGATGGTGTCGGCGAGTGGACGACAACGACGATGGGCCACGCCCAGGGAACGTGGGACGGCACCGGCGAGAACCGCATTGACCTGTTCTGGGAACAGCGCTTCCCGCACTCGCTGGGGCTGCTCTACTCGGCCTTTACCGCGTTCCTGGGTTTCCGCGTCAACAACGGCGAGTACAAGGTCATGGGGATGTCGCCCTATGGCGAGCCAACCCAGATCGACAAGGTCAAGAAGCTGATCACCATCAACGCTGATGGCAGTTTCTACCTCAACATGGACTATTTCTCGTACCACCATTCGGCGACGCACAGTTTCAACGGCAAATTCATTGACCTGTTTGGCGAGCCGCGTGTCCACAGCGATGATTTCTTCACAGCGAAGAGCGCCCCACAACGGGCCGGTGAAACCGAAGCCGTCAGGCGCAACCAGTACTATGCCGACATTGCCCGCAGCATCCAGGAAGTCACCGAAGAGGCGTTGCTGGCCATGGCCAACGCCCTGCACCAGAAAACCGGCGCGAAAAAACTGGTGATGGCCGGTGGCGTGGCGCTCAACAGCGTGGCGAACTATAAAATCCTGACCCAGACGCCGTTCGAGGATGTGTATATCCAGCCTGCTGCCGGTGACGATGGCGGCGCGCTGGGCGCGGCGCTGTGGGCCTACCACGTGGTGCTCGGAAAGCCGCGCAAGCTGGTGATGACCAACACGTATTACGGCCAGGAATTCAGCAACGCCGAGATTCAGGCGTTCCTCGACCGGGAAGGCATCCCCTACGAACACTTCGAGGATGATGACAAGCTGTTGGATCGCGTGGTAGATGAAATGCTCGACCAAAAGGTGGTCGGGCTATTCCAGGGCCGGTACGAGTGGGGACCGCGCGCGCTTGGCAATCGCAGCATCCTGGCCGACCCGCGCCGCGCCGAGATGAAGGACATCATCAACACCAAGATCAAGTTCCGCGAGCCGTTCCGCCCCTTTGCACCAGTCGTGCTCAAGGAACGCGCCGCAGAATATTTCGATTACCCCAACGTCGAAGAAAACATGCTGCCGCGCTTCATGCTGGCGGTCAGCCCGGTGAAGGAAGACAAGCGGGACGTTGCCAGGGCAACCACCCACGAAGGCGGAACCGGGCGCTTGCAGACCATCGACAAGGAAACCAACCCGCGCTACTATGAACTGATACGGCGCTTCGGTGAGGCGACCGGCGTGCCGATCCTGGTGAATACGTCGTTCAACCTGCGCGGTGAACCTATCGTAAGCTCGCCTGCCAATGCCTGGTGGACCTTCAGCAACAGCGAGATTGATTGGCTGATGATCGGGTCCTTCTTGGTTGGCAAGAATGCGAAAAAGAGAGGGTAACCATGTCCGACCCGACTCTCAACGGCGACAACCGTCCCGGAGCCTTGAGCGGCCTCAGAACCCGTCTCGGTATTCTGGGCGAATTGTTCTCATTCTTGTGGGTCGCTAAGATGTGGTGGCTGATCCCGATGATCATTGCGCTCATCGTGTTCGCCCTGCTGATCGTGCTCGGTTCGGCGAGCGGCGGCGGCCCACTGATTTACACGCTGTTCTAGGAGGCGCGACATGGAAGACTGGCTGATGGCCATAGTCACCGGCGTTTTGTTGGGCCTGCTTATTGGCGTGAAGATCGCCCGCGACTCCAGCGCCAGGCAACCGGTGCGCGGGGGCGTATTCGCCCGCCTGTTCCACTACCTGGCCTGCGCCGGTTTGACGGGCATGTTGCCCTTCATCATCACCGGGATCGCGGTGGGGCTGCCCTTCTTGACGCTGTTTGGCACGGCCCTGGGCTTCCTGGCATGCACCGGCCTGTTCTTGCTGGTCTATGCTGGATTCGAAGCCAGAACCGGATCGGCCCCGGCAGCCTGATAACGCCCATCGCACACGCTTATGCATGAGGAGCAAGCAACCATCGCCTGCCCCTTTTCTTGTGCGGCACGAACCGCGCGTCGCAGAGTCGTTACGGGCGCGGCTGGAGCGTGACCGGCACGTCCATATACTCGCCGCCGCGATAGATGGTCAACGTGATCACATCGCCGGGCATGGTGTGCACTTCAAGATAAGAAATCAGGTCGATCATCTGGCGGATCGGCGTCCCATCAACCGCCGTGATGATGTCACCGTTGATCGTCATGCGCCCAAACGGCGTGGACACGACCTCTGTTGCGCCGCGCAAGCCCGCCCTGGCCGCCGGGCCGCCGGACGCCACTTCGCTGACCATGACCCCCTGCATGGTAGCATCCAGCTTCATGGCCTCGCGTTGTTCCGGCTGCAGAGTCGCCCCGGCAATCCCCAGCCAGCTATGCTCATATTTCCCCTCGGCTATCAGATAGGGCA
>CAZSXY010000029.1:16369-19101 GCA_964611395.1 uncultured Anaerolineaceae bacterium
CCGGCAATCCCCAGCCAGCTATGCTCATATTTCCCCTCGGCTATCAGATAGGGCACGATGCGCCGCACTGTGTTCGATGGAATGGCGAATCCCACGCCCGACGCCGTCCGCGAATTGCTCAGGATCGCCGTGTTGACGCCGATCACCCGCCCGTCAGCGTCCAGTAAAGGCCCGCCACTGTTTCCAGGGTTAATGGCGGCGTCAGTCTGGATCAGTTCAGGAATGCTGAACCTGTCGTCGTTTTGCAAACTGCGATCCAACGCGCTCACAATGCCGGCGGTGAGTGTGAACTGCTGGCCGAACGGGTTGCCAATCGCATACACGCGCTGGCCCACGAACACGTCATCCGAATCGGCGAACGTGACCGGCGCGAGGGCAACCCCGGATGGATCAACCCGGATGACGGCCAGGTCGGCGTCGGGGTCGCGGCCAACCAGCTCAGCCGCCACAATCGTGCCGTCGATGAACGTCACGCGGATATATTGCGCATCCTCGACCACGTGGTTATTGGTCACGATGTGGCCTTCCGTGTCGATCACAAAGCCTGTGCCCGTGCCAGCGCTGAACCGGGACGTGACGTTGATGTTGACCACCGACTGCGTGACATTCGCGTACAGTTCGGCCAGATGTAACTCATCGCCTTGCGGCTGATACGGCGCTCCGGCGGGCAAGGGTTCGAGCCGCACCGCGTCGCCGTCCTGCGCTTGAACATTCCAAACACCCAACGCCGCGCCCATCGCCAACACAACCAGTAAGATGCCTATCACTAACGTGTGTTTCTTCATAGCACCCTCACTTATACTCGTTATCACCTATTATGTGATACGCCTGAAACATAGTAGAGACATTTGAGCCAGATAAGAAACTGTTTAGAAAATGCCACACCGCCATCTATTGCCCCTTGCTTTCGGCCAGTGCACGGCCAAACGCCTGCAAGATTCGCTCATTTGTTTTGCATAGCCTCTCGCAAATACGTTATAATTCCGACGGTTTTCACCGGACATTACCCGGACCAACAAACAAGGACTTCGCGGAATGGATATCACGTGGTACGGTCATAGCTGCTTTCGAATCACCGAGCGTGCACACGCTTCCATTGTCACCGATCCGTTTGACGCCCGTCTGGGCTACGAAGTGCCGCGTCTAAAAGCAGATATCGTCACCGTGAGCCACGATGCCCCCGGCCATAACTACGTTGAGGGCGTCAAAGGGTACAGGCACGTCGTTGATGGGCCGGGCGAATACGAGATCGGCGAAGTGTTCATCATCGGCGTGGCAACATTCGACAAGACGCAGGAAGCCCCTCGCCGCAATGTCGTGTATGTCTTCGACTTCAATTCACTGACAGTGGCGCACCTGGGCGACCTGGATCATGTGCCCTCCCAGTCGATAATCGACGTCCTGGGTTCTGTCGATATTGCGCTCGTGCCGGTAGGCGGGGGGGGCGGTCTGTCGTCTGGGCAGGCAGCCGAGGTGATCAGCCTGCTGGAACCCAGCATTGTGATCCCCATGCACTTCCAGACACCCGCGTTGCGCGGCATGGAACTGGAATCGGTTGACCGGTTCCTGCGAGAAATGGGCGTCAACGCCATCGAAGAACAAGCCATGCTGCGCATCTCAAGCAGCAGCTTACCCGAACAAACCCAGGTTGTGTTGCTGGACTACCAACATTAATGCTGGGAGCCGAGTATACCTCAGCCCAAAAGGGGACAAACCCGCGATGATCAAACTGTTGTTGAGTTGGGATATCAAACCTGGGCGCGATCAGGAATACTTTGAATTCATGGTGCGTGAGTTTGCTCCAGGCGTAACGCGGTTAGGCATTACTCCGACCGAAGCCTGGTTTGCAGTTTATGGCGACTGCCCGCAAATCCTTATGGAAGGCGTCACCGACGACATAGCGACCATGAAGCGTATCCTTTCGAGCGATGAATGGTCCGAACTTCACGCGCAGCTTATGGATTACGTCGAGAACTATACCCAAAAGATCGTGCGGGCCAACGCCGGTTTCCAGATTTGACGCTGCCGTTACCGGCAGAACACATTTCTTTGTACACAAAAGCGGCCTTGTGCGGGCCGCTTCTTCGTTACTGTGCCGGATGATGCCACAGCCTGTGGCTATTCGCTTTTCGAAGCGCTCGATTCAGTCGCCGAGGACGACGTCGAGGTGTCCGACTTCGTTTCGGTCGTCGTGTTTTCACGCTTCGGTGGGGCGGCAAGGTTATTAGACCCCTTGCTATCTTTGACGTACCAACCCGAACCCTTAAAGACGATGCCGACCGGCTGCGGCACACGGTGGACATGACCACCGCATTCCGGGCACTCTGAAAGAGGATCATCAGAGAAACGCTGGCGCTGGTCAAAGCGCACGCCACACTCATCGCATTTGTAGGTATAGATTGGCATGTAGGCTCACCTCAAATGACTAACCCCATCGATAGAGTATAATCGATCTACTCTGGAGCTACAAGAGGATTTTCATAAGAAATCTGCATGTTCAGGTGTGCCAAAAGGGCGGGAATCCTGGTTGCCCTGCGTGCCCGGCAACGGTTGCTTGCTGCAACGAAACACGTCCCGCGTCAGGGGAGCATGGCAGACCCGCATAAATCCTCGTTTTGAGCGTATACTTATACACGAAACAGCCAGAGACTCTGTGCGTGGATTGGAAGGGGGGTTCGCTGCATGCGACTGACAGATCGCACCGATGTTGTGTTGGGCATTGATGTCGGCAC
>CAZSXY010000029.1:19201-36239 GCA_964611395.1 uncultured Anaerolineaceae bacterium
GCTGCATGCGACTGACAGATCGCACCGATGTTGTGTTGGGCATTGATGTCGGCACGCAGAGCGCCAAATGTGTCGTGCTCGATGCCGAAGGTGAACTGCGCGGAGTCGGGCAAGCCGGGTATGACCTGCTCACCCCGCGCCCGCATTGGATCGAGCAAGACCCCGATGTCTGGTGGTCGGCCATCACGACAGCCGTCCGCCAGGCCGTCCGCGACGCGGATGTTTCGGCGGGCCGAGTGCGCGGCATTGGCGTTACGGGCCAGATGCATGGCGTCGTGCTCGTCGGGCCGGACCTCAAACCGCTTCGGCCCGCCATCATCTGGATGGACCGTCGCAGCGCCAACCTGTGCGAGACGATCCTCAAGCGCGTACCGCCCGCTGTCGTGGTCAACGAGGCGGGCAATCGCCTTTCGCCGGGCTTCGCCGGGGCGAGCCTGGCGTGGCTGCGCGAAGTCGAACCGGACACACTGAACCGGGCGCGCGCCGTTCTTCAGCCCAAGGACGCCATTGTGCTGCAGCTCACCGGCGAAATAAGCAGCGAACCAAGCGACGCCTCGGCCACATGGCTCTTTGACATTCAACAACGCCGCTGGTCAGAGGCGCTGGCCGCGGCGTGTGGCGTATCGCCGCAGCTATTGCCCCCGCTTTCAGAATCGGCAACCGTCATCGGCACATTGCGCGATGAACCGGCTTTTGATCTGGGCCTCCGGGCCGGCATTCCCGTTGTCGCGGGCGCTGGCGACCAGGCGGCATTACTGCTTGGCACAGGCATGACCGAACCGGGGCGCGGCTCCATTACCCTGGGAACCGGCGGCCAGATGACGGTCGTTTCCACGCGCCCCATCATCGATCCCCGGTTGCGACTGAACACCTTCTGCCATGCCCTGCCCGATCGCTGGTACACCATGGGGGCCATCCTCAACGCGGGAATCGCGCTCCGCTGGTGGCGTGACGTTGCGGGCGCTCGCAGCGCCACCTCCTACAACGCCCTGTTAGCCGAAGCCGCCCAGGTTCCGGCGGGGTCTGAAGGGCTGATCTTTCTCCCGTACCTGGAAGGCGAGCGCACGCCTCACATGGACCCCAACGCAACCGGCGCGTTCGTGGGGCTGACGCTGCGCCACACCCAGGCACACATGACCCGCGCCGTACTGGAAGGCGTCGCGTTCGCCTTCCGCGATTGCCTGCTAACCCTACGGGAAGCCGGGCCGGTTCCGGATCATTTCCTGATAGGCGGTGGGGGCGCACAAGGCACGCTGTGGCGGCATATTCTGGCGAACGTGCTTGGCGTTTCGCTACAGATGGTGGAAGGAACCGAACATACGGCAACCGGCGCAGCGATCCTGGCGGGGCTGGGGACGCGGGTGTTCTTCGACCTGTCACAGGCGGTGGCCAGCGCCGTGCGCTATGGCGCTATCGAGCAACCGGTCGCAGCGAAACAGGCGCTCTACGCGACCCAGCATGCACGATACCGGGCGCTTTATCCGGCCCTGCACGCCGGACACTAATCGGTGGATTGGTGACGCTGCGCCCAGAAGCGCAATCCCCACCACCCAATCACACCCACGACCACCAACCCGGCGAGCAGGATAGCCAGGCGCACGGGGTCTGTGCCGGCGAGCTGCACCAGCAGCAGCCCCAGCCCGATCAGGGCCACCACATACACCAGCAGGCGTTCGCGTTCGCTGCGCAACACGGTGATGCGCGTCTCCAGCAAGCGCAAGGCCAGGTCCATGCGCCGCAGCGTGTCGTCAATGTACCCCAGGTCAGACTTGACCAGGTCGGCCAGCGAGGCCAGGCGGTTCACCTGCGCTTCCCAGACCGTCGGGGCGACATCCCACAACCCGCTGCGCATGAGTGCCAGCCGGTACTCCGTAGCCAGCGCGTCCAGTTCTTGCGCGGTGGCCCGCGTCACCGCGAGATCGGCCAACACGTCATGGTAGGTCGATTCCAGCGTGTCGAGTTCGACTCGCAACGGCGACAGCGCCCGAATGCCCGATGGCGTATGGCGCGCGCCCCACACCTGGGTTGCTCGCCTGACCCGGTCGAGCGCGACATGCTCCTGGCGTGCCGTCCCCGAAGCGTGATTGGTGTACGTATTCATGCGGAAACGCGCCTGCACAGCGTACCAGTCCAGTTGCGCCGCCGTCCTGCTCAAGAACGCCGTCGCGCGCGCCTGCGTTCGCGCGTCAGGATAGACCAGCACATGCGGCGTTTCCGATTGTCCAAGACATAGAACGCCGAAGCTGGTTTTAGCGGCATGGTAGTAGTCCTGTTCGAGGTCTTCGGGCGGGCGCGGCGCGATGGCGCACCAGTAGCGCGTCATGTGCAGCCACGAGGGCGTGTTGGGGGCATGGTTGAGCACCTCATCCAGCATCGACCACACGGCATGATCGTGTTCGCCGGATCGGGTGACGATCACCCGCAACAGCAGCATGTTACGCAGGACGTAGGCGTACAAAATAGCGGAGGCGTTGGTATACCCTTGCAGGGGTTCCAGGCGGGCCAGTTCGTGCGGTGCCTCCGGCGGCGAACCCTCCCAGGCAGGAATCGGCGGCAGTTCAGGCGTGGGCAGCGCCAGCCACCCGGCCAGCGATCCTAACAGCCGGTGCGCATCGACCACGAATGCCTCATGCCGGTCACGACGGCGGGCGTCGCTGTCGCCCGGCGCTTCGCGCAAGTAGAAATGCGTCGCCTGAACCATCGGCTCGCGGATCATCATGGCAGCAAACCTTTCTGGCTATCGCTCATTCAGCAAGAAGCGGGCCGGTATCCGAAGGGACAATCCGGTAGATATGCTTGCGGTGTTCGAGAAGTTCGGCCACACGCTCCAGGCGCGGGGAGCTTGCTTCGCCCCGGTCGATAGCATCAATTGCCGCGCGTGGAACCGGCGCAAGCAGATGCGTCACGCCATAGCGGTCGGCCACTTCCAAAATCACGTCGAGGGGTTCGTTGGGAACCATCACCGCGCGGTATCCTGTCACCAGGTTCACCGACCAGGGATCACGCGTCATGACAATGATCTCGCGGTCTTCCTCTGCTTGCAACGCATCAAGCACAATCTTCACATCCTCGTATATCGCCTGCTGCTGGTTGTTCGTCTTAAAATCGGCGCGCGTCAGTTCGACCGCGTTGGCCAGCATCAACGCCAGCGTCAGGGCGATCACGCCCATGAGCGCCGGACGGGGCCGCACATAACGCTCGACCGTCTCCGCCCCCACGATCAGCAGAAACGGGACCATCGCCAGATACGCCTTCTTGAAGCTCCCGCCCTGGCTGAGGTAGGGCATGAACACGCCGTAGGCGATGAAGGTCAGCCCCACAAACAACAACGCGGGCGCGTAAGGGGATAGATCGCGTGCGCCGGGCAATCCTGGCGCAGACGCCGCGCGACCCCGCGTAGCATAGGCGTCGATGAAGCCCCCCAGGATGGCGACCGGAAAAACCAGCTCGACCAGGGTGATGATCAATTTCACGCTGGCCGCCAGTTCAAACGCGATCTTCCCTATGATGCGGGGCAGCCCCTGATCAAGATAGGCGCTGAGAGAAATCTCTTTGGAGTACGCATAGAAATCTTCGTGGTCGGTGACGAACAACGCCTGCGCCGTACTGCGCGGCCAGGGCATTCCCAACGCGGACTGGTTGCGAATGATCCAGGGCAACAACACGACGGCCAGCATCACCGCAGCACCGGCCACATGCTGCCAGGGGATGCGTTCCCCGCGCCGCCAGAGCAGCCACAGCCCGCCCAGGCCGCCGGAGACAATCAGCATCGAAGCATCGTTGCGCGTGAGCATGGCAAGCCCGGCAAGCCCCCCCGCCAGCCAAAACCAGCGCGGGTTCCCCCTCGCGCCCAGGACGACCGCCGCCAGGCAGCCAAAGGCCAGGACGCTGAACGGCGTTGTTGTATCGGTTCGCAGGGAGGATACAAACAACCAGGATGTATACGCGGTCGCCAACGCCGAAAAAACCCGCACGTCGCGGCTCGCACCAATCCGCCCGGCGAACCAGTACACCAGCAGGCTATGCAACGCGCCAAGCAGCACAAACGGCAGCAGCGCCGCCCGCACCGAGACGCCAAACACGGCGAACGATCCCGCCGCCAGCACGCCGGGCAGGGGCAACCAGTGATCGAGCGGGTGCGTCACCCCGGCAGGATCATTGGTAAAGCTCCAGATATAGTCCAATGTGAATCCCCGGCCCGCATGCAGGTTCACCGCCAGGTTATAATACTCCGACGGGTCCCATAACCCTGGATGCTCGCTCACCACCCACAGGGGCAGGCGAGGCGCTAGCGCCAGCACAAGTATCACGACCGGCCAAAACCCCCGGCGTCGAGACAATGACCGCCATCGTTCAGCAGCAAGTGTCATGTTGCCTGCCTTTTCGTATCACGGTATAAACGGCCCGCACGGTACGCTATGACACAAAACGGTGGTTATTATACCTTGAGAGAAAACACACGCCCCTTCGACTTCCGCGCAGCGCGTCCGGTGATCATCCTGGCGCTGCTTGCACTCATTATACGGCTTGCTTTCGTGCTGGTCATCGATCCATCCCCCGATCTCAAGGGCGGTGACGCCAACTGGTATATGAAAAACGGGCGGCATCTCGTCACCACCGGTAAGACCTACGGCCCGATCCAGACGGCACCACTGTACCCGGTCGCGGTGGGCGTTGTCCAGGTCCTGGTGCCGGGCGGCCCCACCGGGGGACGAGACTATAACGATGCCGAAATGCAATTCGTGCGGGTGACGCAATCGCTGCTTGGTGCGGCGCTGTGTGTATTCATTTTTCTGCTGGCGCGGCGATTATTCTCAGTGCGCGCTGCGTGGTTGTCCGGACTGATCCTGGCCGTCAACCCCGCGCTGATCATCGAGGCGGGGTCTCTGACAAGCGAAAGCGCCTTCATGTTCTTCGTGTTCGGCGGTCTGGCGTTCTATGTCTACACCCTGGACAGGCCCACTCCCGCATTGTTCGCGCTGACAGGGGCCATCCTGGGGCTGGCGACGCTGACGCGAGCTGTATTCCTGCTGTTCCCCTTTGGGATCGTCCTACACGCGCTGCTGGTCATGCGCCACAACCGGGCGCGGTTGATCGTTGTGCTGCTCGCCAGTTACATGGCGCTCGTCTCGACCTGGACGGTGTATAATGCGATTGTGTGGGATCGGCTGGTCATCGGCGGAGATGGACTGATCGGCTTCATTTACCAGGGCACAACGGCCAAAGCCTCACCCCAGGAAGTCGATTTTGCGCTGGGCGTGACAATCCAAAGCGATGAGGATGACCGCCTCGACGCCATGAAAGGCCAGATCAAGCAGAACATTCTTTCAGAGCCGGGCGCATGGGCGGCCCATCGAGTCAAGGAGCTGCTCAAGGCGATCCTCCAGCCGCACAACACCGTGTACTACGGGGGCGAAAGCATCCGCTACGCCGCCTGGGACTGGCTCAAAGATGATCGCACTCCCGCGGGCCTGATCGACCTGGCTTCCATCGAGGCATTCTGGCCCAAACTCGTGATTTACGTCTTTCATTTCAGCGGGTTGCTGTTCGGCGCGATAGGAATGATCGGGGCGCGTCGCCGCTGGCGCGTGTATCTACCCCTGTACGGCATGATCGCCTACTTCACCGGCATTCACCTGGTGCTGCTGGCGTTACCACGCTATTTGTTCCCCATGATGCCCGTCATCTGGCTGTTCGCGATGGCGTGGCTGGCGCAACGCACCCAACAACACGGCCTGCAACCGGACCACTCCGCCCATCCGCAATTTCATAGGCCTGCAGGCGGGCCGTGAGCCGGATCGTCGTGCTGCCGATAAAGGATGGGAATGTCACCTCGTGGTTCGCCAGGTCCAGGTCCGAAGTAGCGATGGCCCACATGTCCCCATCCACGAGTTGCGCCCGCACGTCCATTGCCTGGGGATGCACTACATTGTGCACTTCCAGGTCGCCGTCAAGCGCGAAGGTGATCTCGTCTTCTGTCACCGGAACCGGTTCGCGTGAGGCGGCCACGTAAAACGCGAGCGGGTAATCGCCGGTTTCCATTGCCGCCCGCAACACCTGATTGACGCCAGCATTACCGGTGTCAACGGCATCCACATGAATGGTGAAGGAAACCAGGACTCGCAAGGCGTCCCCCACCGGCTCCAGCGTGATCGTGCCGCGCTCGATCGGGTATACGCCATTGAGTTCGACGCCGCGCACTTCGGTGACAAAATCAACCCGCGATTCATCCGGAGCCACCGCAAAGACGCGCGCGCTTCTTGCCGCGCGCGTTGGCGTGACCAATACGGTTGTGCGGTCGTTCTTATCACCGGGGTCTAGCCAGCGGGCCAATGCAGCCACAAGCACCACGGTGATCGCCAGCAACGCCACAGCGAAAAACCGGTTCATCGACCGGCGCGAGGATCGGCTACCCATGTCACAGATGTTCCTTCCTGGAGCGAGACACGATGATGGTGTGCCACGAATCGATCATAGCGGGTTAGCGGCCTGACAGGCGATCACGGGCGACCATGAGCAACACGCGCCCGGCAAAATACGTGCAGAACCCGCCCACAACAAACAGCAACGCCAGCAATACCGTAAACGTCCGCCCGGCGCGGTCGGGATCGAGCAGTGTGTTTCCGCCGGAGACCGGTTGCACAGCGGGCGCAACGGTAAGCGTCACCGGATCGGACACGCCGATCGTGCCATCCACTCCTGGGGCGTCCGCTTCCAGCACCAGTGGGCCGGTGCGGGTTACATTGACCACCACCTGCCAGGTTCCCTGCCCGGAAGCCAGCACTTCACCGAGAACACCCCCGGATCGCGCATCATGGACGGTCACGGTCGCGCCCGGCTGCGCCAGCCCGCGTACCACGAGTGCCCCAGGCGACCGCACTTCGCCCGGCGCTGGCACATCGATGCGCGGTTGCGGCGCGACCAGATTCATCGAAGTCACCACCGACTCGCTGGCCTGCCCACTGGGGGCGATTGACATGATTTCGAGCGTCACGTCGCCGCTCCGGTTCGCTTGCCATTCAAATGCCCACATTCCATCGGGGCGCACCAGGGTCTCGCCGATTCTATCCCCCTCCACGGCCAGCACGATCGTCTGCCCTGGCTCGCCCTGACCGCTGATCGCCACCGGTTCCAACACCGAGATCGAAGCGGGCAGCGCACCGATGCGCGGTGGGGCGACGCTCGCCGCCCCCGGCGAACCCGAAGGTATGGTGTTGATCAGCGCGGCTGGCGTCGGGGATGGTTGGATCGGCGTGCGTGTTGGTGGTCGCGGGCTTGGCGATGGCGAGGCGGTGGGGGAAGCAGTCCATGTCGGCGTTGGCGTCAGCGTCGCCGTATGCGAAGGCGTGCTTGTGGGAGACGACGTCCAGGTCGCGGAGGCAGTGGGCGAAGGCGTATCACTTGCCGTTGGCGTGGCGGATGGCGTGACCGTCGCCGTGGCGGTCGGCGTAGTGGTGGGCAACGGGGTCGCTGAGGCCAGCATGGCCACAACCTCAGGTGTGGGCGAACGGGTTGGAATGGGTGTCTTCGTCGCAGTAGCGGTAAGCGTGTGAGTCGCCGTCGGGGACGCGGTCGCGGTTGCCGTTGCCGTCCGCGTCAATGATGGGGTGACCGTTGGCGTCCGGCTGGGTGTGGCCGTCCACGTCGCCGTTGCTGTCGGCGAGGGAGACGGGGTGGCCGAGGGCGTCAGCGTCGCGGTAGCGGTCGGCGTCGAAGTTGACGACGGCACCGGGGTGTCCGATGCCGTAGGTGAAGGCGTGTCCGTTGCGGTCGGCGGCTTCGTTGGTACCGGCGTCTTGGTGGGCGTCCCGGTGGGTGTGAGGGTCGAAGTTGGCGTTGGCGGGATCAGCACGCGGAAGCCGACCGGCACCGCCTGGCTCACCGCGCCATCGGGCGCGACCGCGATCACGGATAGCGCGTGCTCGCCTTCCAGCAGTCCTTCCGGTAGCTCGACCGCCCAGCGCCCCGTTGCATCCGTCTCCACCGTTGCGATCAGGGTCTCATAATCGTAGACCTCAATCGTATCGCCGGGCTGGGCCACGCCCGACAAAACCAGCGGCGTTCCGGCGATGAGGTCTGCCGGGGACAACGGCGTCACCGCCGGTGCTGGCCGGGGCAGCTTGGTGCTGACACCGACTTCCGCCGGGGTAGTCGTGCGCGTCAGGGTGGGGGTCTCGGTTCCGGCGTCACCCTGGCTATCGTAAAATTCCAGGCCAAAGAGCAACGCTGCCGCGCCCGATGTCACTAACAGGCTGGCAAACAACAGCACGTCGATGCGACGCACCAGCCGTCGCCGGAACTCCAGGCTCACGAGGTGCTCTCGCTTTGCTGCTGCCGCGCAGCCCGCTGGGCCGCCTGTTCGATCCAGCTCTCGGCGTCAATGGAGCGCATTCGCCATTGCGGCTGGTCGATCAGGCGGTACAGGTCATCCGGTGTCATCTGGGCCAGTTGCTCAAACGTCTGGATACCCGCTTCATACAGCTTACCGGCATACACCGGGCCAATGCCCCGGATGTCCGTCAGGCGATCCTGGCCGGGGCGCAGCGGCACAGCGCCCAGTTGGGTAACCATAGACAGCAATTGCCCGATCTGCTGCGCAACACGCTCCAACATGCCTCCCTGTTGCCGCCGCTCAGAGGCAGCCGTGATGAGCATCGTCGTGTGCTCGGTGACCCTCGCATCGAGCTGCTGGACAACCTGCGCCTGGGCCGCCAGCTCGCGGTCGAGTTCGGCAAGGATACGCGCGTGCTCGGCGAGTTGCTGGTCTTCGCGCGACCGGCTGGCAACCCATTCATCCAACCGGCTGCCGATGGTCACCAGGCGGTTCGCCTGTTCCTGAATCTGGGCAGCGAGGGGGTCAAGGGCGGACGAGGGGCGAGGCGCGCTCACGGTGCGCGCTAGCGTGGTTTCCAGGCGGTCGAGGCGCAACGTCTGCTCTTCCAGACGCGAATCCACGCGATCCAGCCGCGCTGCCTGCGCGTCGAGTAGGCGGGTGATCGTCTCAACCGCGTCTGTTTGCGACGCGAGAACGCTTTGCAGCCCGCCGAGCGCATCACTGCCGGATGCCTGCGCAGCCGCCTCCAGGTGCGCGGTATGGCGCTGCAAGGCGTCATTGAGCGCCCGCACAGCAGCACGCTGCTCAAGCAGTTCTTCGCGCAGCGCGTCATCGAGCATTCCCACGCTGGATAGCGAAACCGGCTCCAACAGGCGGGGGCGGACGGTGAACACGTAAAACAGCGCCGTCACCAAAACGGTCACGAAAGCGCCGAGCGACAAGATGGCTAATGCCTGCACTGGGTCCATGAGAACACGTTCTCCGCCGAATACCTGCAGGATGTCGATGCTTCTATTATAGTGCGAGTTGTAGCGGTTAAGAAAGCGAGGCTATTACGCCCTGTTTTGCGGGGGGATGAGGCCACAAACTCACGGGCAGGCCGTTCGTGCGCCCGCCGGGAACAACTGCTATTGTCAGGCCACCTAACCTGGTCTAAAATTAAGGTTGAGATGAAATCATGCTTCCAAGTTCCTGCCCGCCCTGGTGGGTCGATTCACGCTCCCGGCATTGTATGGTGGCAACGTGTCGCGATTATGGGTCATGCACTTGATAGCCGAAGTGCATGGCTTGGCGCGTATAAGTGGTAGGTGGCACAAAGGGGCCGATCATGAACGGTTTTGAGGCCAGGCCGGTAACACCGCTCGATCTGGGCGTCGTACGGCGGGTCATTCCGCACCAACTGCCACTTGATATGGCAATGGCCCTGGCGCGTGGTTTGCCGGGGATGGAAGGCATCCTGCTATCGTCCGTGCCGCTGGCAGACCTGGGCGCGCCAACGGTCGTGCTCCGCGATGGCGCAGGCGGGTTTATCGGGCAATTTCGCCAGCGTGCCGGGCGCACCGTCGCCCAACTCACGTTCCTGGCTCCAGAACCCCAGGTTGAGGACCTGCATCACTGGATGCGATTGCTCGAAGCCCTGGTGTGTGAGGCGGGCAAGCGTGGCGCGCACCTGCTCAGCGCCGAAGTCGCTGAGGAGCACCCGGCATTTGTCGCGTTCCGGCAGACCGGGTTTGTGGTGTACTCGCGGCAAACAATCCTGCGACGCGAACCGGGACCGGCCAACGACGATCCGGGTCTGCTGCGACCGGAAACCGAACGAGATGCGATCAAAATCGCCACATTGCATGGGAACACTGTGCCGCGTCTGCTCCAGCAGGCCGAACCCCTGCCAGAAGCGGAATCGAGCGGGCTGGTGTATGAAACCGACGGGCAAATCGCCGCTTACCTGGTGGTTTCTGAGGGCAAGAGCGGCGTGGTGATCAAACCGTTCTTTCATCCGGAAGCGTATGATCAGGCATCGGCCATCATCCTATCTGCGCTTGCGCACCTTCCCCGCGCCGAACAAGTGCCGGTCTTCGTCTACGCACGGGCGTACCAGGACTGGCTGCGCGGCGCATTAGACCAGGTGGAGTTCGAACCGTGTACAGAACAAGCGCTCATGGTTAAGTATACGCTGGTCAGGCAGGGGCGCGTCGAACCGGCGCTCATCACCGGACTGGAACCCAACCGCCAGCGCCAGGTAGTCGCTGACGGGCCAGTGCCTTTGCGCAAATTTACGTGGAAAAACCGATCAAGGAGTCTGTTTGGTCGCTGGTCGCTATCGCGACACAACGATCATAACCGGTAAATCATATGATGGAACGTCGAATCACAGATGATCTGGACAAACTGAAAAATGTACTGCCGTCGTATCTGGTAGACGCTCTGGAGGGGCTGGGACGAAACGAAGACGATCTACTCGAAGTGATCCTTGACCTGGGGCGTGTGCCGACAGCCCGCTTTACCGACGGTGAAGTCGTGCTGGATGACCGCGAAGTCACGGAAGAAATCATCGCGTACGTGACGGAGCGGGTGGGCGAATTCGATGACGACAATCGGGCCGGAATCGAACGCACGTTGCACCGCATCAGCGCGATCCGCAACCGGCGCGGCCATATCGTCGGCCTGACGTGCCGTGTGGGTCGTGCCGTCTACGGAACCATCGACATCCTGCACGACATCATCGAAGCGGGCAACAACGTGCTCTTGCTGGGGCCGCCCGGCGTGGGGAAAACGACCCTGCTGCGCGAGGCCGCCCGCGTCCTGGCCGAATCCCGGCGCGTCGTGATCGTGGACACGTCAAACGAGATCGGCGGGGATGGCGATGTGCCTCACCCAGCCGTGGGCCGCGCCCGCCGGATGCAGGTGCAAACCCCGATCCTTCAGCATGAAGTGATGATCGAGGCAGTGGAAAACCACAACCCCGAAACGATCGTCATCGACGAGATCGGGCGCGAGCTCGAAGCCGCAGCCGCGCGCACCATCGCCGAGCGCGGCGTGCAACTCATCGGTACGGCGCACGGCAACACGCTCGACAACCTGTTGCTTAACCCGACCCTGGCCGACCTGGTCGGCGGAATCGAGTCGGTGACGTTGTCCGATGAAGAAGCCCGCCGACGCGGCACCCAAAAAACCGTTCTCGAGCGGCGTGCTCCCCCAACGTTCAATGTGTTGGTTGAAATCCAGACGCGCGACCGCCTTGTCGTACTGGACGACGTGGCCACGGCCGTCGACGCCAAGCTACGCGGGCGTCCGCTGCCGGTTGAAGTCCGCCAGCGCAACGACGACGGGACTATCACGATTGAAAGCATACGCACAGAATACTCTTTCGGCGAGCGGAATGGCGCACGCAACGGGAAGCGCAAAGCAGACCAACAGGCACACGCCCACCCGCTCCAGCAAGCCTATGATCAGTCAGAAGCGTTCGATCCGCGCCGCGATGACAAGCAAGGCCTGCAAACGCTGCATG
The DNA here is from genome assembly GCA_964611395.1 of uncultured Anaerolineaceae bacterium. Taxonomy (GTDB): domain Bacteria; phylum Chloroflexota; class Anaerolineae; order Aggregatilineales; family Aggregatilineaceae; genus CAZSXY01. The sequence goes on from CAZSXY010000029.1 coordinate 31,045, forward strand.
TCCTGGCTTATGGTGTCGCCCGCAACCGTCTGATCCAGGTTGCCAAGCAGTTGCGGGTGCCGGTTGAGATCGTGGACGATCTGGAAGCGGCGCAGGCGCTCATCACACTCAAGAACTACTACCGCCGCCGCCCGCGCCTGATCGTGGACGCCGAACGAATGGGCATTTCGATCTATGTCTTGCGTGCCAACACCCGCACACAAATCGAGGACTTCCTGGTAGACATCTTCCAGCTTTACGGCAATTCGCCCCATGATCCGATGGCGGCGGCCATCCGCGAAACGGAAGAAGCTATCCGTCGCATCCGCAGCGGTGCGCGCTCCGTCGATTTGTCGCCGCAAGATGCGTATATCCGTCGCAAGCAGCACGACATGGCCCGCGGCGCGCAGTTGGTGTCGCACAGCTATGGCAAGGAGCCACACCGCCGGGTACGGATTTTCCGTGATGAGCCAGCACGTCCCTAGCGGGCGCTAGCGCAGGAACCGTCCGCCCGGTACAATGTCTTCTCGTCAGACCAATCGCCGGCCAGTCACCCCGACCGGCGATTGGTTCGCCTTGCAGGAGCTATATCCATGAGCCAAGTCACGTATGCCCGCGAGAATGCCGCTCCCAACGACCGCGCGCCCCGTCGCCGGGGATGCTGGCTCATGCTGCTGGTGCTGGCGGTGCTGTCCATTTGCGGCGGGGGCACAGGGGCCGTGTTGTTGTCGCTGGCCAACGAACCCAATGAGATACGGACGACACTCGCGTCTGACCGCATAACCGCCGCCGTCGGCGAGCCGTTCACCGTCGAACTGGCGATTGAAAACGTGTCACTGGATACGGTGACTATCACCAGCATCGGACTTGATGATCGCCTGACGGACGGCGTGCGCCTGGATGTCATGGAGCCGCCCTATCGCAACACCCGCCACCGGGATTACCCGCTGCTTGGCGCATGGACCGGCTACAACTTCGACCGGCAACTGTTCGGCGGCGACACGCTGGCCGTCACCATGACCCTGACGGGCCTTCAGCCCGGCACTTATAGCGGCGATGTCACCGTCTGGGTTGAAGGTCACGTGTTGGGCATTCCCATCGAGCGGGCACGCCATGCGTCCCTGGACATTACCTTACGTTAGGCGCACACGAGTGGAATTGGCACAATCGATAGGAGTGATGAGTGTAAACGACAATGAGACACTACCGGTTCTTTCTCATCGCTCAGAACTCCAAACTCATAACTTCCAGTTCATGCAAAGCTGCAATGGTCTTTCCATTTAGATAGGCTGGAATCCCTTGTTCATCACGTTCGAAGGCCCCGACGGAAGCGGCAAAACCACGCAGTTGCACCTGCTGGTGGCGTATCTCCGTGAACGGGGACACACCGTTTTCCCCACCCGCGAACCGGGTGGAACCCCGATCGGTGACCAGATCAGGGCCGTCCTGCACGACCTACGCAACGAAAACATGCACCCGCATACTGAAATTCTGCTTTATGCGGCATCCCGTGCGCAGCTTGTTGCCGAAGCGATCCGCCCCCGCCTCGCTTCCGGAGAGATCGTGATCTGCGACCGCTATGCCGACAGCACGCTGGCCTACCAGGGCTACGGGCACGGGCTTGACCTGGATACACTCCGCACCATCCTGGATTTCGCCACCGGGGGCCTCCAGCCAGACCTCACCTTCTACCTGGACATTACCCCAGAAGCCGGATTGCAGCGCCGCCAGCAGGCGGCCCAGGACGGGGCCGAATGGAACCGCATGGACGCGCAATCGCTGGCCTTTCACCAGCGCGTGCGCGATGGCTATCTGCAACTGACGAAGACCGATCCGGCGCGATGGGTCACCATTAACGCGGAAGGCGACCGCGAGGCAATCCAGGAAAAAATACGTACAATCGTCATAGCACGACTGCCAATGCACAACTGATCTGCCCGGCGCAGATTTCCCGCGCCGGCAAGAAGCGGGCGGGTGGGCAATGAGGGCACAACTGTATCGCTGGCGGTTGGAGATCAAGTACACCCTGGCGGGCGTGGTGGCGCTGGCCGGACTGTATTATCTTTCCCACAATGGCACCCTGGACGGTGTGCAGCAACGAACCATTGCCCTGCTCGACCACGCCGCCGGATACGGGCTGGTGGGCGTGTTCGTGGGGGCGCTCATCGCCAACCTCGCCGTCTTGATCAGCGTGCCCTACACGGCTATCACCATCACCGTCGCGCTGGCGAGCAATAGCCTGTTAGAGATGGTCATCATCTGCGGCACAACCGGTCTGGGGGCGGGACTGGGCAAGATCATCACCTATGCCCTGACGTTTAATATTGCCTCACAACAAGAAAAACTGGCCTACAGCCCCCTCCTCAACCGCATCAAAGCCACCATCGAAACGCACCCCCAGGCCGCACCGGGACTGGTCTTCTTCAGCGCAGCGTCGATCCTGCCCGACGATTGGGTTATGGTTCCGCTGGCGCTGGTACAATACCCGGTCGGCAAAACGATCATCCCGATGCTGGTCGGGAAGGTGCTGCACGGGCTGAGCCTGTTATTCCTGGTCGTGCTGGCCGTTGAGCCGGAAGACATGGCTGCCAGGTCGAAAGCCGACATCACGCTGGGCATTCTGATCGTTTCGCTGCTGGTCGTCTTCTACCAGATCGAGCGCCATCTTGTCCGGCAACGCGACGCCGAGGCCACGCCACCCCACCCCCTCGATACCACTGCCTAGCGCCCCAAAAAGACAGCCGCCGGAGCATGGCTCCGGCGGTGTGTACATTGTTTGAGCGGGTATTGGCGCTTATTTCTTGCTGGCCTTCACGGTGATCTGCTTGGGTTGCGCCTGCGGGACCTTGGGCAGCACAATGGTCAACACACCATGCTCGAACGTCGCATCCACTTTTTCCTTGTCAACGGTGTTCGGCAGGCGCAGGCTGCGCTGGAACGACCCATAGCTGCGTTCGCGGTAGTGATAGCGATCGCCTTCCTTCTCGATGGTGTCGCCCATCTCACCGCTGATGGTCAGCACGTCATCTTCCATCTCGACGCTTACGTCGTCCGGCTTCATCCCCGGCAGATCGATGCGAATCGTGATCTCTTTGTCATTTTCGATCACATCCATCGCCGGACGCAGCATGGGCCGACGGGTATCACCGTTAAAGATGCTCGGCCAGCCACGCCAAAGTTCGTCAAAGAGTTCATCCATCACGCGGAATGGATCGCTCACACCAGATTCACGACGTGGATTCCAACGGACTAGGCTACGCATCTCTAACCTCCTCATTCACGATACATCTCAAGCGAATGATTGTTCGTTTCCAATCACTTTCGCCCCTATCATGCACCAGTTACGTTAAAAAAACGTCAGCATAACCTAAGAATTCGATCTACGCAGCGTAAAATCTGCATAAAAGTCCTGGCGTCAAGCGGCGTGATGTCCTGGAAGCATTACCCGACCAGCCAGCCAGACGGCGATCACTTGACGGCAAGGGGCAGTTCAAGGAAACTCGGAGGGCAGAACGCCGTCAAACCAAAGGAGCAGGCATGGTTTTTACCGGCATCATCATCGTCCTGACGGGAATCGTGCTGTGGGGCAGCGCCATTTTCATCGTGAGCTGGTTACACCGGCGCTGCTATGTACCGTATGCGCTGCTGACGGTGGGCATCATCACATACACTGTGTCGCTGGTGGTACAGGTTGTCGCGCTCCGGCTCATTGACCGCGCCCTGCTCGGCATCCTGCCGGTGGGAGCGCTGGCGCTCGGCATCGCAGCCGGCTTCAGCGAAGAGCTGGGGCGGTTTCTCGGTTTCCAATACCTCGCCCCCGGCGTGGTGACGCGCTCCCAGGCGCTCATGATCGGCGCAGGACACGGCCTGACGGAAACGGCCTACACGGCCCTGGTGGCGATCAGCCTGGGCCTGTCGATGCTGGTATCGGACACACCTCAGGATCAGGGATCGCTCGATGTCTTAAGCCGGGCGCTGGCGGAAGCGCTCAACAGCCTGCTGCCGGTCGCGCTTCACATGGCGCTGAGTTGGGTGGTGCTGCAAACGTTTTTGCGCGGCGAACTCTATTGGGTGTTTGTGGCCATCTTCATCCACGCGACCGTTGCGATCATGGCGACGCTGCTCGGCCCCAACGACACCTGGGGCGTCGTCCTCTGGCACGGGCTGGTGGCGGCAGGCGGGCTGGGCATCATCGGTCGCTTGCACGCCCCCCACCAACGCCCCACCTGACGCGGTGGGAAGCGTTTATGACACGTGGTAGAATTCCGCACGCTATTGCCACAAGCGACTCATCTACAGGTAGCTTATCCATGCATATTTTGGTTGCAAACGACGACGGGGTTCACGCACCGGGCATCATCGCGCTGGCTGACGCCATGCGACCGTTCGGCCAGGTCACCGTGGTAACGCCCAAAGACAACCGCAGCGCCATCGGTCACCGAAAAACCATGCACAAGCCCATGCGCATCGATCCGGTTCCATTCCCGGTTCGCGGTGTTCAGGCCTACGCGACGTCCGATTCACCATCGGACGCGGTGGCCGTCGCCCTGCTGGGTTTCATCAAAGAACCCGTTGACCTGGTGGTTTCCGGCATCAATCGCGGGGCCAACATGGGGCAAGACCTGACCTACAGCGGCACGGTGTCGGCGGCGTTCGAAGCGATCATCGCCAAGAAACCGGCCATCGCGTTCTCGTTGAACACTTACGCCGACGACGCCGATTACGCCGCCGCAGCCGCCATCGCCCGGCAGGTCGTTGGGTTGGGGTTTCACCGCCACCTGCCGCCCCTGACGCTGCTCAATGTCAACATTCCGGCGCTGCCACTTGAGCAGATCAAAGGGTTCAAAATCGTGCGACAAGGCTTGCGCATGTACAACGACGAGCTGGTCACCCGCATGGACCCCTATGGCCGCCCGTACTACTGGATCGGCGGCAAGGCCCCCAGCGGAGACATGACGGAAGAAGGCACCGATCTGTGGGCCACCCACAATGGCTATGTCGCGCTGACGCCGATCCATCTCGATATGACCAGTTATACCGTCATGCGCGAGATGGCTGCCTGGGGCATCGAAAACCTTGCGCCGGGGAAAACCGGCCCGGACGGTGACATCGCCTGAAATTCAAGGGAACGGAGACGGTAATTACCTTTTTCCATCGCCATCACTAATGGATAAATCGAAAAGAAATCGCCTGATGTATAATCAGACGTATGGCTA
>CAZSXY010000030.1:0-19368 GCA_964611395.1 uncultured Anaerolineaceae bacterium
GTATCCCGCATGTTAGAATGCGGGCCGGAAAATAAAAGGTCTGGTACTGGCAATTGGTACAGCGTTTAAGGAGTTCAAATGGACGACTTTCTTTTCCGTGGTAGTCTGGCCGATCTCGACCCCGACGTTGCGGCAATCGTTGATCTTGAGGCAATCCGGCAGGCGAAACGGTTGATCCTGATCCCTTCCGAGTCCAGCGTGCCGGCGGCTGTCCGTGAGGCGGTTGGCTCGGTCTTCCACAACCTCTATGCCGAAGGGTATCCCCACGAAGAATGGCGCAGGTTTGACCAATACGAAATTCTCGATGCTGATCTGCGCCTGGCGGAATACCGGCGGGACTCCGACCCACGCTATTACAAGGGCACAGAGTTTGCCGACATTGTTGAAAGCCTGGCGCGGCGTCGCGCGGCGGAACTGTTTGCGACCGATGCGATTAGCGCTACTGACCTGTGGGTGAATGTGCAACCGCTCAGCGGCGCGCCCGCCAACAGCGCCGTGTATGGCGCGCTCCTGGAGCCGGGTGATACGCTTATGGGCCTCGACCTGATGCACGGCGGGCACCTGACGCATGGCAGCCCGGTGAATCGCAGCGGGCGTATCTACAACGCCGTCAATTACGGCGTGAATCTTGAAACGGAATTGCTCGATTACGACCAGATTCGCGATCTGGCGCTCAAGGCGAAGCCCAAGATCATCGTGGCGGGCTTCACGTCATACCCTTACGCGCCCGACTGGGCCGCCTTCCGCGCGATTGCCGACGAAGTAGGGGCGTACTTGCTGGCTGACGTGTCGCATGTATCCGGGTTGCTGGCGGCGGGCGTTTTTCCATCGCCTATTGGTCACGCGCACGTGGTCAGCTTCACCACACACAAGACGATGGCTGGCCCGCGCGGGGCGGTGCTGATCACTCACGATCCCAAGATCGGGCGCAAGCTCGATCGGGCCGTGTTCCCCGGCGAGCAAGGCGGCCCCCACGTGAACTCGATTGCGGGCATGGCCGTCGCGTTCAAGCTGGCGGCAACCGAGCAGTTCCGCGAACTCCAGCGCCAGACGGTCGCCAACGCCGCGCGGTTTGCGGAACGGCTGGCGGCGCGCGGCTTGCGCATTCCACACGGTGGGACGAACACGCACCTGTTTCTGGTCGATTGCAAGTCGGTAAAGGGGCCGGACGGGACGCCACTGAGCGGTGACATGGCGGCGCGCATTCTTGAACTCGCCGGAATTACGTGCAACCGCAACACCATTCCGGGTGACGAATCGCCGTTCCGCGCCACGGGGATACGCCTGGGCACGCCCTGGATCACGCAGCGCGGTTTCCGCGAGCCGGAGATCGACCACCTGGCCGACATCATGGCGGACGTGCTGCTGGCGTGCGAACCGTTCAGCTATATGAGGAGTGGCGGCCGCGTAAGCTGGCGTGCGAAGATCGATTATGAGGTGCTGATCGAAGCGCGGCAGGCTGTCGATCGCCTGGCGAACGCAGCGGGCGTCGATTACCCCATCCCTGATCTGTCGGACTATCCCAAAGAGGCCGATGCTGCGGTCGAACATTTCAATATACCACTGGAACCCGCGCTTCCTCAAAATGGATGGCGTACCATCGACATTTACGGGCCGCGTGCGACCGATTTTCTGGATGCAGCGCTGACCAGCGATGTGCGCGCCCTGGGTGAGGGCGACTACCAGCCCGCCTGGGTGCTTTATGCGGATGGAAGCCCGCTGGCGCGGGCGGTTGTGCGCAAGATTTATGACGACGTCTATCACCTGCACGTGGCGCAGAATGTCGAAGATGTCACAGCGTGGCTGCGGGCGTTGTCGGATGGGTTTGTCCGGTTTGATGGCCATGACCTGACCGGCAAAGTGCCCGGCCCGGTGAGCGTCAGCCCGCTTCACGAAGCGCCGGATATGAGCGCGTTTGACGCTCTTGCTCTCGACGCCGATTGGGCGGCAGAGGGGATAGGCTACGCGCTGGACAAGGCGTACTTCGTCGGCTGCAACGGTCCGCAATACGCCGGGCCGGTAGGCGACCCGCTGCCAGCATTCGCCTGGACGGAGCCGGAAGACCCGCCGCTCAAAACGACCACGCTCCACGCGCTGCATAAGGAGCTTGGCGCAAAGATGGTTCCCTTCGCCGGATATGATATGCCGGTGTGGTACTCGTCGGTGAGCGCCGAGCACATCGCGACGCGCACCGGCGCGGGCCTCTTTGACGTGTCACACATGGGTATGTTCGACTTCGCCGGAGCGGGGGCGGAAGCGTTCTTGAACGCGGTCACGGCGAACGACGTCGCGGCGCTGCCGGTGGGGCGGGCGCATTATAGCTACCTGCTCGGTGTGGATGGCATTCCCATCGACGATATTTTCATCTATCGGCTGGAACGTGACTACTTCTTGATGGTCGTGAACGCGGCCAATAATGACAAGGATTGGGCGTGGATCAATGCGCTGCTGCGCGGTGAGGTGCAGGTAGACCCGGCGCGTCCCTGGGCGAAAGTGCCGGGCCGCGACGCGGTGACGGTCCGCGACCTGCGCGATCCGTCCCTGGGGGCCGAGCGTCGCGTGGACATTGCCTTGCAGGGACCGAAAAGCCGGGATGTGTTACTCAGTTTGCACGGCGACGATGCTGACAAGGCCCGCGTGCAGGCGCTGCCCTGGACGGGCGTCACGCGGGTGACCCTCGGCGGGTACGACCTGGTTGTGGCCCGCACGGGGTACACCGGCGAGCGCGTCGCGTTTGAAATCTTCATCGATCCGGACAAAGCGCCGGCACTATTCAAAGACCTGGTTGAGTCGGGCGCAACGCCGGTGGGCCTGGCGGCACGCGACAGCCTGCGCACCGAGGCCGGTTTGCCGCTCTACGGGCACGAGCTGGCGGGCGATCTGAACCTGAATCCCGCCGATGCCGGGTTCGGCAGCTATGTCAAGCTGTGGAAGCCGTTCTTCATCGGCAAGGCGGCGTTTGTGGCCCACGAACTGAAGCGTGACGCGGTCGTGACGCGCTTCCGCATGGATAGCAAGGGCGTTCGCGCCCCGCATCCCGGCGATCCGCTGGTGGATGGGCGCGGGCGCGTGGTGGGGACGGTCACGTCATGCAGCATCGACAGCGAGGGCTACTCGCTCGGACAGGCCTATCTCAAGCTGGACTATGCCAACGAGGGAACGCCGCTATTCGTCTTTGCGGGCGCTGAGCGTGCCAGGCTCAAGAAGTCATTCGGTGAGCTTGCCATCGGCGACCGCACGGTTGTGCCCACACCGGCGACGGTGCTGAGCCGCTTCCCTAAACGGAAGAAGTAGAGCCGCATACTACAACCCATTGGGAATGCCAAACGGGGCGAGGGGCAAAACTCGCCCCGTTTGATTCATGGCGCTGCATGGCAGAGCGCCAGCATCCCCCGGCTCAATGCGTTACAATCGTGCGCAGTGCGGATACTCACGTGAGGAGAGAGGATGCCATGACACCAGGAATTGGCCGCGAATTCATGGAGAAAACCCGGTACAAGTATCTTGAACCCTCGGCGCAGTCGCGCGGTTTGCCGCAACCTCCGCTGGAACTGCCCTATGATGTCACCGAGCGCCCGCTTGATCTCCCCCGTCCGGATGCGCTCAAGCTGGAACCGGTGGACTTGCGCGATCTGATCACGCGGCGAGCGACGGTGCGCAACTATACGCCCGATCCGGTGTCGCCGGAGGAATTGTCGTACCTGTTGTGGTGCACGCAGGGGATCAAAGAACATCGCGGTTCCTATGCGACGGTGCGCACCGTCCCCTCAGCAGGGGCGCGGCATGCCTTCGAAACCTTTCTGCTGATCAACCGCGTGGAGGGCTTTGCGCCGGGCGTATACCGTTATGTAGCGAGCCTGCACAAGCTGGTGCCGCTACCGTTTGAGAGGAATATAGCGCAACAAATTACGCGCGCCTGCCTCAACCAGGAACAAGTTTTGCGCAGCGCCGTGACGTTCCTCTGGGTGGCGATTCCGGAACGGATGACATGGCGTTACGGCGAGCGCGGCTATCGGTACATGCATCTTGACGCCGGGCACGTGTGCCAGAATCTCTACCTGGCGGCGGAACCGATTGGCTGCGGCGTGTGCGCGATTGCGGCTTTCGACGACGAGGCGCTCAATCAAACGCTTGCTTTGGATGGCATCGAGCAGTTTGTGATTTATGTGGCTTCGCTAGGCAAGCGCCGGTCGTAATCAGGATGGGTGAACATGGCCTTGATTGACATTCGCCACCTGTCCCTGGCACGCGGCGGACAGCCGGTTCTGCATGATGTTTCACTGTGCGTGGAGCGCGGCGAGATTGTCATGCTGATCGGGCCGAGCGGGGGCGGCAAGTCATCCCTGCTGCGCTGCGTCAACCGGCTGCTGGAACCTGAAGCCGGTACGGTGTTCTTGGACGGTGAGGATATTACCACCATGGACGTGCTGGCGCTGCGCCGCCGTGTGGGTATGGTGTTCCAACAACCGGCGATGTTTCCCGGCACGGTGGCCGACAACGTGCGGTGGGGGCCGTCGGCGCGGGACGAAGTGCTTTCCGATGCGCGTGTCGCTGAGCTGCTGGAAACTGCTTCACTGGACCCGACGCTGGCCGGAAAACCGGCGCAGGAGCTATCGGGCGGGCAGGCGCAACGGGTGACAATTGCTCGCGCGTTGGCCAATGAGCCGGATGTGCTGCTACTGGACGAACCAACGAGCGCCCTCGATCCCATTGCCACCCATACCATTGAAGAAACTTTGCTCCGGCTGCGCGAGCGGCTGGGATTGACGTTGATCTGGGTGTCGCACGTGGTCGAGCAAACGCGGCGCGTGGGAGATCGGGCGGTGTTGTTGGATCAGGGGCGCGTCGTGGCAATTGATCGCGTGAGGGCCATGTTTGACCCGGCGACGGGTGACGCGCGGGCGCTGGCTTTTGCCAACGGGGATGAGGCCGGGATGACACGGGCTATGGCACAGGGCGCGGAGGGAGGTTCTTGAGAATGGACGGTTTAAGCCAGATCACAGGTGTGTTGGAAGCATTGGGAGATTGGCAGCGTATTGCCCTGGCGCTGGTATTGGTGGCGCTGGCCGGAGCCATTGCGCGGTGGCAGCGCACCGACCTGGAGCGCGATTTACTCACGGCAACGGTGCGCGCCTTTATCCAACTGGTTGCCATCGGCTATGTGCTGGACTTGATCTTTGACCTGAATCACCCGTTGTGGACGGCAGCAGTGCTGGGCTTCATGATTGTGGTTGCCGGGCGTACTGCCGGGCAGCGCGGCAAAAAGACCCCTCACGCGACGCGCATTGCCCTGGCTGCGATCACGTTTGGTTCGGTCAGTACGATCGCGTTGCTGGTAGTGATGGGCGTGTTTGACTTCACACCGCAAAACATCATTCCCATTGGCGGGATGGTCGTGGGCAACGCTATGACGATTGCGTCCCAGTTGATGAATCGCATGTCCGACGACCTGCTGGACAACCGCAACGCGATCGAAGCCATGCTGGCCTTAGGTGCGACCAGCCGCCAGGCGTCCCACATCCAGTTTCGCCGCGCGTTGCGCAATGCCATGATCCCGCACCTGGACACGGCAAAGACGGTGGGGCTAATCAAGCTTCCGGGCGCGATGACCGGCATGATCCTGGCCGGAGCCTCCCCGCTGGAAGCGGTAAAGCTACAAATTGTCGTCATGTATATGCTGGTTGGCGCGGCTACGCTGACCGGGTTGTGCGCCGCCTGGTTGACGGTTCGCGCGTTCTTCACGGATGCGCACCAGTTGAAGGCGTTTACAGCGGCTTGAGGTCGGGTGGGGGCGAACCGGTCAATGCCAACTGTTCTGCTTGGGCGTTGTCTGGGCGCTGGCCCGGCGGCGGGCATACACTGGCGAGCCGTTTCCCTACTGCTGCTATAATGCAGGGTAGGGACGGCTCGCCAGTTGCGGGGTGGAAAGGTGGGGACCTATGCCTGTCGAGATTAAGAGACCCGGACGCGTTTTTTGCTTGGGGGCTGTTGCTGCGTTGCTGGCTATCCTGCCGGTTGTCGCTTCCCTGGGCGGTGCGCCGCCAGCGCGTACGGTTCGCGCCCAGGATGGCGAAACGCCGTCCCCAACCGGCCCAACACCGACCTATCCTTTTCACGGCACCTATACCCCACCGCCTCAGCCGCCCCCCTTGCCGGTTCCGCCGCCCGCACCCATGATCGACGTGGACAACGACGCCATCGAAACGATTCTGCTGCTGGGCAGCGACTCCCATGACAATTATTATCGCCGCACCGATGTGATGGTGCTGGTCGTGATCCACAAAGACGCCGGGACGGTGGCGATGTGGCACGTGCCGCGTGCCTTGTGGGTGTATGTTCCTAACTTCACGATGGCGCGGATCAACGTGGCTTACGCGTGGGGGGCGTCGCAGGACTACCCCGGCGGCGGGTTTGGATTGCTCAAAGACGTGTTCCGCTACAACTTGGGCATTGAGCTGGATCATTACGCGCGGGTCAACTTCAACGGGTTCATGGACATTGTGCACGTGCTCGGCGGGCTGGATATCACCGTCGATTGCGCGCTTCGCGACTGGCGGTTGAAAGACCCGGAACTAGACCCTGCCGATGAAGCCAACTGGGAAGAGTACACCTTAGGCATCGGCAGGCATCACCTGTCGCCTGACCTGGCGCTATGGTATGTGCGCAGCCGCAAGACGACCAGCGATATCGACCGGGGACGACGCCAGATGGATGTCTTGCGGGCCATGTGGCAGCAGATCACGCGTATGGGTTTGCTGGCGCAACTTGAGCAGGTGTGGCCGCTGGTGGTGTCGATCGTCGATACCGACATGACGCTTGTTGACGTGCTATCGCTGGTGCCCCTGGCAACTTCGCTCGATATGACGCGGCTTGCACGCTATAGCGGTTCTGCGGGCGTGCACTATGAGCGTGTCTACACGCCCGACAACGGGCGCGAAGTGCTCGTGCCGGTGCGGGAGAATTTGCTCCCGATGCTCGAAAACTTGCTCACGCCCCCGACGGCCAACCGCCTGAGCCGCACCCAGTACCGCGTCGAAATCGCCGATGCGTCGTGGTACAACCTGGGCTGGCCTGAAGTCGCCGCCGACCGGCTGGCATGGGAAGGCTATGACGCGCATGTCGTCGAGGGGGTGGCTCCCATTCAGCGTGAGCTAACCGTGATTTATGATTACACGGGGATGACCAAAGGCAGCACCTTGACCGATCTGCAACAATTGTTGCGCGTGGAGGACGATCAGATTGTCCGCCTGCCGGACCCCAACCGCCTGGTTGACTTTCGCGTGGAGATCGGGACGGCTTACCGGTCGTGCGTGGTGGGTTATACCGAGGACACGCTGGAAACCATTGATCCGGGGCTGGCGGCTATCCCGCCGGAGTTGCGCGATTCGACGTGCTGGTTGCGCTTCTCGGCGTCGGTGAACGTGCGTTCCGGGCCGGGGAAGTCGTACGCCATCGAACGAGTCGCCACGCCCAACGACTTCTTCCCCGTCACGGGCAAAAGCGCGGATGGCGGGTGGTGGCAGGTGGACGATGACGGGCAGAACCGGTGGGTGTCCGCCGAAATCACCACGGCGCGGGCTGTAGGCGCGTGTGACGCCGTGCCGGTCATTGGGCTGAAGTAGCGGTGCGACACGGCCTCCACTTGCGCGGCTGTCCCCCAGGGTTAGAATGTGTCCTGTAACCGGGGGAGGTGGCCTTGTGGTAGATAATCGGGCGCACGCGCTGCGCATTGTGCTGCAACTCAGTGAGCGCGACGAAGGGGTAACCGTTCGCGTCCTCGAAGCGCCGTTTGGGCAAGGGCTTTCGGCGGGCGTCGTGTTGCAGCGCATTGACGATGTGCTGCGCATGGTCAGCCAGCCGACGTTTCATGAGGATGTCGGGCGCGGGTTGTTTCGTGCGTTGTTCCCCGGCGAGCTTCAGGATGTTTATCGCGCGGCGCTCGCCGAAACCACGGTCAAGGGCATCCCGCTGCCGGTCGAATTGCGCTTTGACCATGACGTGATCCGCATGGCCCGCTATCCCTGGGAATTGCTGCACGATGGATCGCGCTTCCCGGTGCAGTCGGGGAACGTGCGCCTGATGCGCGGTGTACCATACCCCGACCCGCTGCCCGACCACCATCGCCAGACCCCGCTCGAAGTGCTCTTTGTGGCCGCGCATCCTTCCGACCAATCCGCGCTGGTGCCCCAATACCAGGCGCTTGCCGACGCGCTCGGCGACCCGATCCGCGCTGGCACGCTCGACCTGGCGTATTTGCTGCCGCCAACCTGGGATGCGTTGGCCGACTGGTTGCTGGCGGGCGCGCCGCACATGCTCCATTTTGAGGGGCATGCAACCCTGGCGCGGTGGGGGCGTTTGGCGTTTGAGGGGCAGCGCGGCTCCGACTGGGTGGAAGTCGGGACGCTTGGGGCCATGTTCTATGGCACGGGGCTGCACGCTGTCGTGCTGGGGGCGGCTGAAGCATCGCCCGCGCCCGGAGACGGCCTGCCCGCGGGGGTTGGCCCGTCGCTGGTACTATCCGGCGTGCCGGCGGTGGTGGCATTGCAGGGGACACTTCCGGCGGATGCAGCTGCGGGGTTCTTCGCCGCGTTGTATGACGCTGTGCTGCAGGGCCAACCACTCGACGAAGCGGTCGAAACGGCCCGCCGCGCGCTGCGCCGCACCGTGTACTGGTATCTCCCCGCGCTTTTCGTGCGCGCGCCCGCGCTCGTGTCGCCCTCCGGCGGATCGCTGCCCGCCCGGATCGATACCGCCGCCCCGCGCGAAGTATCCCGGGGCTATCCGGTGCGCGTCGCGTTGTGGGTGAGCGAAGCAGCAGCGCCGCTCCCGCCGCGAGACTGCGCCGAGCGCCTGGTCGGCGCGGTGTGGTCGCCGGATCCGAGTGCGCCGCTGGTTGCCGAAACGTTGGCCGCCCGCGTTACACACGATCTGGTGCATGGCGCGGTTGAGGTTCGCCTGTCCGCGCCCGGCTGCGAGATTCACTCACCGGATAGCCAATCGTTGATCATCGCGCCGGGGCTGGCGGCTCCGCCGGTGTGGTTTGCGCTCACGGCGCGGCAGGAAGGGCCGGTCGCGTTGCGTTTCGAGGTGTGGCAGGGCGGGGCGCTTGCCGCCGAGGTCACGCACGCGATCGATGTGACGCGGGCGGAACAGCCCTCCGCGGTGTTGGCGCTGCGCTCGCATTACTGGAACGGGCAGCGTCCGCCTGGTGACACGCCGCCTGATCCTGCGCCAGCGATTGACGCACCACTGAGCGCCGGGCCTGAGGCGTCCCCTGAGGCTCCACCGGACGTTGCGCCGGAGGACGAACAGAGCGTCGACGACGCCCTTGACGACATGCTTGGCTGGTTGCAATCGAGTGATCCTACGGACGAGGGCGCTGCGCGTGCCGAGTCTGCTGCCCCGGCTCCGCCCAGGCGGTTGGCGCGTCCACCGGTGACCCCTCCTCGCAAGCATACACGCCGGATTTTCGGGTTGCCGTCGCGCGAATTTGCGCTGGTGTTCGCGGTTCTGCTCCTCGCCTGGCTGGCGGTGGCCCTGCTGGTGTTGCAGGCTGCGTGAGCGGCTATCCCGATGCGATGCGCGACGCTTGCCTCACTGCCCCCCTTGCGATAGGAGCAAGGCCGGGTGAAACCACACTGCCAGCCCCAGGATCGCGGCGGCGGGATCGGTGACCTGCGTAGGAGAAAATGGCAGCACAACGATCCGCCGCTCCCGGATGGCGGGGACGGTTGCCAGGGCGGGCGAAGCAAACAGCACTTGGCGGTCGGAAGCCGTCCAGGTGGGCGTCAGGAGCAGGACGTCTGGTGCCAGGGCGCGGATCGTCGCATCATCGATCTGGCGGTAGTCATCATACCCCGCTCCAGCAGCGAGGTTCATGCCCCCGGCTGCCGCGATCAGGTCGGTGATCAGCGTGTGGCGACCAAACGTGTAGCGTTCGGGGGTGAGCACGAGGGCGCGGACGGGTTCGCGATGGCCGACACGTGCTTGAACAGCTTGCAGGCGGTGTTCCAGGCGATTCAGCACGGCGGTGGCCCGATCCTCGCGTCCGGTCGCCTGCCCCAGCGCGGCGATGCGCGCCCGCCACGCTTCCAGCCCGTTGATGGGCCGGGTACGGTACACCGGCACACCTGCCGCGTCCGCCGCGTCAACCAGGGCGGGGTAGGCGGCAGCGTGCAGTTCCGGCAATACGAGCAGTCCGACGCCGCCCCAGCGACCGGCAACCGGCGCAGCGGTGGGTGAAATTTCACGCAGACTGTCCGGCGCGACGATCAGGGACAGCGCCGGATCGACGCCAATCACGGCTACGATCACGGGGCGGGCGGGAATGGTGACCGGCGTGCCGGTGTCGTCGATCACGGTGCGCGGGAAATCGTCGGATTGGGCGCGGGTGGCAACTGTTGCCGGGGCGAACCCGGCGCAGCCCACCGTTACGGTCACGATCACGCTGATGATGAGACGGTAGCGCATGGGGCAAAGCCTTTGTCTGTCGCTCGCTGCCCCAATTATACGCCGGGAGAGGGGGCGCGTATCGCCGCGCGGCAGAAAAACCGGCGGGCCATGAGCGGCTCGCCGGTTTGATCCGGTCAATGTTCAAAGCCGGTCGGGACAGTCTACTCCGCTTCCAGCACCGGGCGGCAGCACAGAATCAGTTCCTTGGCCGCGCGCACGTCGTCCACGCGCTTGACGGGCGTGATGTGCGGCGCTTCGTGCAGAATGTCCGGGTTCTCGTGCGCTTCCTGGGCGATGGCTTTCATCGCGGCGATGAAGCGATCGCATTCTTCCTTCGATTCGGTTTCCGTTGGCTCGATCAGTAACGCTTCCGGCACGATGAGCGGGAAGTAGTTCGTCGGCGGGTGGAAGCCGTAGTCCATCAGGCGCTTGGAGATGTCCAGCGCGTGCACCCCTTCGGCGTCGTTCCAGTGACCCATGCACACGAATTCGTGTCCACAGATGCGATCAAACGGCATGGGGTAGGTGTCTTCGAGGGCCACGCGGACGTAGTTGGCGTTGAGCACCGCGTGGTTGGTCACGTCGCGCAGACCGGAGCCGCCGTGCATGGCGATGTACGCGAAGGCGCGCACTATTATGCCGAAGTTGCCCCAGAACGATTTGATGCGGCCAATGCTCTGTTCGGGCATGACGAAGCCGTAAAGCGGTGGGGTTTCGTCGTCGCCTTCTTCGATGATGTCCACCAGCGGGCCGGGCAGGAAGGGCAGCAGCTTTTCGCCCGCGGCGACCGGGCCGCTGCCGGGGCCGCCGCCGCCGTGTGGCGTGCTGAACGTCTTGTGCAGGTTGTAGTGCATGACGTCGAAGCCCAGATCGCCGGGCTTGATCACGCCCATCATGGCGTTCATGTTCGCGCCGTCCATGTACATCAGGCCACCGCAGCCGTGAATGATGTCCACGATCTTCTGGATATTGCGCTCGAAGACGCCGAGCGTGTTGGGGACGGTGATCATCATGCCCGCTACGTCATCGCCGCACGCTTCTTCGAGGACTTTCAGGTCAACGTCGCCGTTTTCGTCGGACGGAATTTCGACCACTTGCAGCCCGGCCATTGCGGTGGTGGCCGGGTTGGTTCCGTGCGCGCTATCCGGCACGATGATTTTGGTGCGGTGCGGTTCGCCGTTGGCGATGTGGTAAGCGCGGATCATGAGGATTCCGGCAAACTCGCCGTGCGCACCGGCGGCGGGTTGCAGGCTAACGCCGGGCAGGCCGCTGATTTCGCCTAGCCATTGCTGAAGCTGGTACATTAGCGCCAGCGCCCCCTGGACGGTCGTCGGGTCTTGCAGGGGGTGGGCTGCCACGAAGCCGGGCAGCCGCGCCAGGTCTTCGTTCAGGCGCGGGTTGTATTTCATGGTGCATGAACCGAGCGGGTAAAAGCCGGTGTCAATGCCATGATTGAGCTTGCTCAGCCGCGTGAAATGGCGCACGACATCCAGTTCGCTGACTTCCGGCAGGTCCAGTTCATCGCGCAGCAGGTCGCGCGGCAGGTCCGCGGCGGGCACATCTGGATCGGGCAGATTCACGCCGACGCGCCCCGGCGCGCTCAGGTCATAAATAAGCGGCTCCAGAGGTTCAGGAGCGCCGTTTTGCTGGTTTGTGAGGTCGGTCATGTGCTATGTGTCCTTAATATTTATCCCATCACCGCCACGCGGGCGGTGCGTGGTGTCAATCTTAATGCGCGTGTTCGTGGTGCAGGTGGTCATGCGGCGCTTTGGCGTCCTTCAGGGCCTCCGTCAGGGTGTCGATCTCGTCCTTCGTATTAGTTTCTGTGACGGCGATCAACATCTGGTTCTCGCGCCCGGTGTAATCCTGCGACAGGTCGTAACCGCCGATGATGCCCCAGTGCTCCAGGAGAACGTCGTTGATCTCAGCAACAGGCTTGGGGCAGGTGACGACGAATTCCTTGAAGAATGGCTTGCTCATATCCACGCTGTAGCCGTCGATGGCGTTGATCTGCTCGGCGGCGTAGTGCGCCTTGTGATAAGACAGTTCGGCGACCTTACGCAACCCGCTCTTGCCCATGACGCTCATATACACGCACGCGGCCAGCGCCATCAAGCCCTGGTTGGTGCAGATGTTGCTGGTTGCCTTCTCGCGGCGGATGTCCTGTTCGCGCGGGCGGAGTGTCATCACGTAGGCGCGGCGGCCATCCTGATCGATGGTTTCGCCGACGATACGCCCGGCGATCTTGCGCACGTACTTCTGGCGCGTAGCGAAGAAGCCCAGGTACGGGCCGCCAAAACTGAGCGGGATGCCGAGCGGCTGCCCTTCACCGACCACGATGTCCGCGCCAAGCTCACCAGGCGACTTGAATAGGCCGAGCGCGAGCGGATCGACGACCATGCACAACCATGCGCCGGCCTCATGCACCGCATCGGCCAACCCCTTCAGATCGTCGATCTGCCCGAAGAAGTTCGGGTACTGGACGACCAGCATCGCCGTTTCCTTGTCGAGCATATCGACCAGATCGGGGATGGTGGCGTTGCCCTTGTCGCCGACGAACTTCAGGTTGTTGCCCTGGTGATACGTGCGGGTCACGGCGCGGTACTGCGGGTGCACGCCGGGGCTGAGGATGATCTTGGAGCGCTTGCCCCGGAAGTGCGCGTTAGCCATCGTCGCGGCTTCGGCCAGCGAGGTCGCGCCGTCATAGTGGCTGGCGTTGGCGACTTCCATGCCGGTGAGCACGCACATCATGCTCTGGTATTCGTAGATCGCCTGGAGCGTGCCCTGGCTCAATTCTGGCTGGTAGGGCGTGTAGGCGGTGAAGAACTCGCCGCGCCGCAAGATGTGATCGACCACGCTTGGAATAAAATGATTATAGGCACCGGCTCCGAGAAAGATGGCGTAGTCGTTGGCCGCAACGTTGGCGCGCGCAAGCCCGCCCACTTCCCAGCCTACTTCCATCTCGCTCAGCGGTTCCGGCATGTTCAGCGCCGGGAAGCGGACGTCTTCGGGAACGGCGTCGAACAGATCGTCAAACGAATCCACGCCGATCGCTTTGAGCATGGCTTCCCGGTTGGCATCGGTGTGAGGGATGTAAGTCATGTATGGAACTCCTAAAAGAAACTCTGTTGGGTCAGGGGATGCGCCCGTAGGGAACGACCCGGTGCAGCGCATCCCCTGACCATCGTGGTGTCAAGCAGTGGTTACGATTCGCGTGCTTCGCAGTGTTTGGCGTAAGCTGCCGCGTCGAGCAACCCCTCGAGTTCCGACGGGTCGCTGAGCCTGATCTCGACCATCCAACCGGCCCCGAAGGGGTCGCTGTTGATGGCTTCCGGTTCCTCTTCGAGCGCTTCGTTAATGGCGACGACCTCGCCACTGGCCGGGGCGTAGACGTCTGACGCGGCTTTCACGCTTTCGACGGTGGCGAATGCCTCGCCCTTGGTGATCGTCCCGCCGACTTCAAGCTCGCTCAGGTCTACGAACACGATGTCGGATAGCTGATCCTGGGCGTAGTCGGTCAGACCGATTTTGGCGGTGTCCCCATCAACGATGATCCATTCGTCGTTCTCGGTGTACTTCGCGTTTTCAGGGGTTTTCCAGTCTGCCATTGAGAATTCATCCTTTCGCCTTAGTTTTAACAATGTCGATGCTGCAAATAGTTGCCCACAGTGTAACACAACAAAGAGGCAAACAAGTCTACCTGACTGTTTGCCCCTGTCATTGGCCTGAGAGATTCGCCCACCGGTTGGTGAGGTTGCCCCGTCGGCGCGTTGGTACGCTTTCCAGAGGGTGTTCCACCGGCGGGTACGTCAACCTGAGAGTTTCGCGGGAGGTTCCAGTCGCGAACGGTTCCCGCTTGCCCCTTCGGTGGCCGCTCGACCGGCGATGTTCCGGCAGTGGCGCTCTCCCCGCAAGTGGCGATCAATTGTCTGGTGCGGTGCGCAGGCTACTACGACTGCGACCCGGACGTAATGCCAAGCCAGGCGAACAGTGCCTCCCGCACCGGTGCTGCCAGCACGATGTTAACGGCAAAGTAGCCGGTTGCATCCGCGATGATCGTCGGACGGAACAGCAGCTCGCCGCTATCCGCCAGCCCAAGCTCGATGTTTGCGTGGCCGGTGCCGACCATGCGCATGGCGGACAGGCGCTCGGTGGGGCGCAACTGCGACAGGCTGGCGGCCAGATCGCGCAAGCGCGGGCGCAGGGCGATTTCTAGTGAACCGGCGATCACTGAGATGCTGATGTACATGCCCTCACGCCCGATCCACACCAGCGGTTTGCCGTCGTGTTTGCCGGATAAGGTGATCAGCAACGTGTCGTTGTCTTTGTCGTGGCTGACCTGGTCGAGCGTTTGGTAAACACGCATTGCTTCGCTCCGTCTGGTGGAACGGAATCGGGGCAGCCTGTCAAAGTCAGTCCCGTGCCGTCGTGTGCGAGCGCATTATAGCACAGGAGATCGCGCGCGCAAACGTGACGGATGGCACCTGATCGCTCACCGGCTGCCAAGTCGCCCAGGGGTGGTCATTTGCTCGTGTTGGCAGGCAAGGGATAGGCGACGGCGAATTCGCCAAATTCAGGTCACTTGCTATAATGGTGCCCTGATGTTTTCAACACAGACCTTTGTCAGGGGCCGGCAAATAGATCGCCCCGCATGCAGGTGAGCAATGTCGTTTCATTTCACCCTAGAAGCCCAGCATGGTTTCGCCCGCGCCGGGGTCTTTGAGACACCACACGGGCCGATCGATACGCCGGTGTTTGCCCCGGTTGGCACGCAGGCAACGGTGAAGGCCGTCCAGCCGCGTGAATTGAAGGAACTTGGGGCAACCCTCATCCTCGCCAACACCTATCACCTTCACCTTCGCCCCGGCGACGAACTCATTCGCGACCTGGGTGGCCTACACGGATTCATGGGTTGGGATGGCCCCATCCTGACCGATTCGGGCGGGTTTCAGGTCTTCAGCCTGGCTGAGCTGAACCAGATCGATGGTGATGGGGTCACATTTCGCAACCATATCGACGGGGCGCGGCATCGCTTCACACCCGAAGTGTCGATGCGCATCCAGCACAACCTCGGCGCTGACATCATCATGGCGTTCGATCAGTGTCCGGTGCCCGACGACCGGGCCATCGTGCGGGCGGCAGTTGACCGGACGCACGAGTGGCTGGCCCGGTGCGTGGAAGAGCATTACCGCAGCGGCGATCCGTCGCGGCAGGCGCTGTTCGGCATCGTGCAGGGCGGAATATTCATGGACTTGCGCGAGGAGTCGGCGCGATGCGTAACGAGCATGGACCTGCCGGGCTATGCTATCGGCGGGTTGGCGGTCGGCGAAACCAAGCCGGAGATGTATAACACCCTGGAGCAAACCACCGGCATGATGCCGGCAGACAGGCCGCGCTATTTGATGGGCGTCGGCAGTCCTGAAGACCTGGTGCATGGCGTGGCGCGAGGAGTCGACTTCTTCGATTGCGTGCTGCCCACTCGCGTCGCTCGCAACGGGGCGGCGCTGACCCGGTCGGGGCGGATCAACATGCGCAATCTGAAATATGCCGCCGATACCAGTCCCATCGAGCCGGGTTGCACCTGCTATACATGCACCCATTTTTCACGGGCCTATATCCGGCACCTGGTCAAAGCCTCCGAAATTCTGGGGCACCAGCTATTAAGCATTCATAACCTGCATCTTTTGTTCGCGCTGATGCGTGAGATGCGGGCAGCGATTCTGGACGGCACGTTTACCGAGTACGCCAGCGCTTTTCTGGCACATTACCAGCCGGTTGGTGTGTCGCGGGAGAGGGAACCGTTCCCGCTGCCGGTGGGCTGATGACGCGAGCGAGTCCGGGTGGGTGCGCTTGCCCGGTGACAACCTGATCGGAGTCGACGGGTAGGGGCCGGTTGGCGTTTGCACGTCGGGCCGGGAATAGTTGTATGGTGCTCGCGGATAGCGCCGGAAACGGCGCGTGCCGGACCGTTGGTGCACTTGCATCACGGCATTGGAAAGGAATATGCGGTTGGACCTGCTGAGGGCCGTAATATTGGGCATTCTGCAAGGAGCCACTGAGTTCTTGCCTATTTCAAGCTCCGGCCATCTCGTACTGGTGCCCTGGTGGCTGAATTGGGACGACCCGCCGTTGATCTTCGATGTGGTCGTTCATCTGGGTACGTTGGTGGCGGTGCTGGTTTATTTTTGGCGCGACTGGCTGGCATTATTGCGTGCTGGGGCCAATGCGCTGCGCCATCGTACAACCCATGATCCAGATACTCGGCTCTTGCTGCTGATTGTGCTGGGAACGATTCCGGCGACGGTGGCGGGGGCCCTGCTCGAAGACCTCTTTGAGTCGGTGTCTTCAAAGCCAGCAATCGTCGCTGCGTTTTTGCTGGTAACGGCTCTCCTGCTCGTGTTGAGCGAACGTTTCCACTCGTCGGACCGCACGCTGGACGGCTTAAACACCCGCGATGCCTTGTTCATCGGGGCGGCTCAAGCCCTGGCGATTTTCCCCGGCATCTCGCGTTCGGGGAGCACCATCGCGGCGGGTATTGGGCGCGGATTGTCGCGTCCGGTGGCCGCGCGTTTCAGCTTCTTGCTGGCGATGCCCATTGTGTTGGGCGCGGGCATGAAGCAGGCTTTCGATGTGCTAACCGATGAGGTGACCGTGGGGCAGGACTTGGTCGGGCCGCTTGTGGTCGGCTTTTGGGCGGCTGCGTTAGTTGGCTACGTGTGTATCTGGGGGTTACTGCGTCTACTCCAGCGACGCAGGCTGTATGGTTTCGCGGCGTATTGTGCCACATTTGGCATGCTGAGCTTGCTGGTCGCCCTCTTTTCGTGAGGGGCGCGAGTTGAAGCGAGCCAAACGCACTTTCGTTATCCTGAGTCTGGCCCTGGCAAGCTGCCGCGCGCCGGTGGCCACGCCCACTCTGACACCGCACACGGTCAGCGTGCGGCTGCTGGCGACAACTGCCACCGCGCCGTTACTCCAGGACCTGGCTGCGGCGTACACGCATCCGGGTATCCTGGTGGCATTCAACACCACCGTTACCAACTGGCGTACGGTGCAGTCCCGTTTGATGGCGGGGGATGCTTTCTATGCCCTGACCACTTATCTGCCAGCGGACGCCGAACTGTGGGTGGCCCCGATTGGCCAGGACGGGATCGCGATCATCGTCCACCCTGCAAACCCGGTCGCCTCCCTGACGTTGGCCGACTTGCGGCGTATCTTTCAGGGGCAGGTGACGTCGTGGGCGACATTCGGCGGGCCTGATAGGCCGATCGTCGTGGTCTCCCAGGAGGACGGGGCCGACTCGCGCAGCGTATTCGACCAGCAAGTGATGGGCGCTACACAGGTAACGCCTGGGGCGCGTCTGGCGCTTTCGGGCGATGGCATGCTCGACATCGTGGCTGAAGAACCGGGCGCGGTTGGCTATGTGAGCATGGCGTTTCTGGATGGGCGCGTGCGGCCCGTGCCCGTGAGCGCCAGGGATGGGTTGCCGCCCGTGCTGCCCGCCGCCGAGACGGTAGCGGCAGGCGATTATCCATTACGAGCGCCCGTTTTGGTCGTCGGGCTTCGCCCGCCCGCTGAGGGTAGTTTGTATCGTGATTTCATTGCCTGGATACAAAGTGAAGCAGGCCAGCAAGTGGTCGGCCAGCACTATGCCATGCTCCACCATGTAGAGTAATTTGTTGATTGTTCGTAAGTTTGCCTGCAAAGAAGAAAAGTTTGGCGTATAATAGATGACGTAAATTGGTAACCGGTCGCCGTTTGGAAGGCGAGTGTACAAAAAACAATAAAGGATTGGAGATTGATCATGAAACACCGTGTTCTGATAGTGTTGATCATACTTGTATTGTCGGTGACGAGCGTGGGTATCGCTGCTGCGCAGGGGGGCACGGAACTGAAAGCCGTGGCCACCGCCGGAGTGACGATCTACGCTGAGCCGAACACAGGTGCGGAGGTCGTGACGGAGCTTGCGGCCTTCAGTGAAGTAAAAGTCCTGGCCACCGATGCGTCGGGGAACTGGCTGAAAGTTGCGACTGCGGACGGCGAGGGCTACGCGCCGCTGGATAGCTTCAGTGTGTTGGACTTGCCGTTGCTGGCGTCCAAAGTTTACGTCGCTACCGGGCGTACCGGCGCGACGGCGCTGTACAGCAAGCCCGATGTTGCCAGCGAGTACCTGGACGCGCTGTCGGATGGCACGATGGGCACTCTGTTGACGACTTATGGCCAGTGGGCATATGTCGATTCCACTGCCGGCAAGGGGTGGTCGATTGCGACGGCATGGGCCACGTTCCCTGAGGATGCGCAGGCTGCTGTCGTGACGCTGGGGCGCGCGCCCGAACTGGGCGTGTTCGAACAGCCGCTCGTCGGGGCCAACCTGGTGGCCACGTTCCCTGAGGAGACCGTGCTTTACTGGATGGGTGCGCCAGACGGTGAGTGGGTTGAAGTGTTCTTGCCCGATGGCACCACCGGTTACGCGATCGCGTCGAGCTTCACCCCCCTGCCGATGGTGATGGTAGACGCGGTGAATACTTCCGACGCGACCGCAGCGTTGTACGCTGCGCCGGACTTTGGCGCTGCCGTGTTGGGCGCGTTGGAGAATGGCACATCCCTGGTCTTTGTTGAGCAGGTTGATGACTACTGGATGAAGCTGTACCATCCGTCCTTCGGAATGGCGTACGGCATGACGGACAAGTTCAGCCCCAAGTACACCGTTGCCACGGTCCAGGTTCCGGGCGCTGTTGTGCGGATTGGCCCGAACGACAACCTGTACAATGCGGTGGCCGAACTCCCCGCCGGTACAGCCGTCGTGGTCAAGGGTCTGAGCGAGTCGGGTGCCTGGATTCAGGTGGCGATCCCCTTCGACGAGGTAGACTTTGGCTATAATGGCGTGGAAGGCTGGATGCGTGACTTCCTGTTCACCGA
>CAZSXY010000030.1:19468-35945 GCA_964611395.1 uncultured Anaerolineaceae bacterium
CGTTCTAACAAGGCGGCGATGGCCTGGGTGGGGTAGCCGCGTTCGTAGTGGATCTCATCTTTGCGAACCCACGATGCGCCGTCGTGTTGGAAGATTGTGAAGTGACGGTTGACGCCCAATGTCTCGTAGTTGAAACGGTTGCGGGTGACGACGACCAGGTCGTGCCCATTGTCATACGCGATCTCGTCCCGCTGGCTCAGATTCTCGGCCAGCCCCTGGATCGTATACACGTCAAAGATGAACAGTTTTCCTTCCGCGAGCACCTGGTGCACCCGTGCGAAGATATTTTCAATGTCGCGCAGACTCTGGATGGCATTGATTACGTTGCCCGCCGCCAGCACCATGTCCACCTCGCCGGTGGGCGACTCCAGCGCCCGGATGTCCATGTTCATGAAGGTGGGCGCATCGTAGATCATGGTGGCATCCCCTGCGAGGGCCTGTTCTTGCGCCTCAGCCTGGGCGAGCATGTCGGGATTGTTGTCGATGCCCAACACCCGGAATCCTTGCTGCGAGAGCCACCATGTGCTGACTCCGGTGCCGCAGCCCAGGTCGAGAACACGCCGCCCGGCCCAGTCCATAGACTGCGCGAAGCGGATATAGCGGGGTACGTGCTGCCGGGCGAAGTCCGAGAAGCCCGCCTGGTCATAGACTCCGGCCAGCCCGTTGTAAGGGGGGACGAGAAACGGAAGCTGTTCGCTCATGATCCCTTGCCGTCCATGTTTCTATGGCTGTCCTGCAGCCCCGGCTCCGGTGGCGCGGGCAGCACGAACCATCGGTTAAAAGCCCGGAACCGGCTGGGTTTCAGCCAGGGGCGCAAAGCTGAACACGAGGTCATAGCGCATCGAGTAAAGCACAACGCTACCCTCGCGGTAATTGTCGATGTTAAACGCCGGGTCGTCGATGATGTAGTTTTGGTTGCCCAGGGTCCCTTTGAGCGGTCCCAGGTCGATTTCAAATTGCGGAACCTGGTCGAGTTCTTCCCTGGTGGTCGGGCGCGGGTAGGCGCTGAGCAGCACATGGAGTTCCGGCCCGCCAATGGCTTCCAGGTTTTGCAAGCGAACGATCATACGCCCGTCGGACAATGCGAAGATGCTGGCGGTTCCCCTGGCTTCGCGGATCGGGTCGATGGTGACGAAGTTGCCCGTCAACAGTTCGCGCACCTGGGCAGGGTTCGGATCGAGCGCGGGGAGGTTCGGCTCCTCGATGTCGACAGGATCGGCCAGCCGCGCGGCCACGAGGTCGATCGCCATCTGTTCGTTCGTCTGGTAGAGTTGGGCGTACATATCTTGTGCCAGGTTGGGGAGCGCATAAAAGGCATCGGGGAAGGGCGAGATCACCTCTTCCTGTTTGATGTAATCAGAAAACCGTTCCAGCCAGGCTGGCGACAGGAACAACACCACAACGATGACTGCGCCGAAAAACAGGACGCTCCAGGCTGGTCGCGTATTCATTCTGTCGGGTTTCTCTCCCTGTAGTTGCACGCGTAACGGCGACAGACTGTATCATAGCGAACGTGGCTCATTTGGGCTAGTGACATTGCCGGTTAGTCGCCATTCTCCACGAGGATTGGCGTGTCCGGCGGCGTCTGCTACAATGGCCCGCCGGTCGAATCGACTCATCATGCCGGAGCAGGTATGCGCAAGTATCGCAATCAAGTGCTGGCCGGGTTACTGTTCATCAGCGCGGTGCTGATCGCCGTCGTTGCCGTGACGGGCGTAAGTGAATTGGCCGGCAGACTTGACGACTTTCCGTTGTGGCTGTTCGTGCCGGTCTTGTTGCTCAAGTGTGTGAACTGGGCGCTGCGCTATTTTGAGTGGCGCTATTTTCTTGGTGTCGTCGGCGTGCAGACGGTGCGCGGGCTGCCGGAACCGCCACCGCCCAACCCCGCACAGCCCGCTATCCGCGAGCGGGACAGCATCGTCCTGTGGCTGGCCGGATTGGCGCTCTCCATCAGTCCCGGCAAGCTGGCCGAAGTCCTCAAGGCGCTGGTGCTTAAGAACCTGAGCGGCATGGATTTTTCACGGGGCGCACCGGTTATCTTTCTGGAACGGCTGGTTGACGGCCTGGCGGTGATTCCCCTCACGACGGTGGCTATGCTCGCTGCAGGCGATGCGGTCGAAGGGGGCGACGTGTCGCTCGGTTATGTGCGCGTGGTGCTGGTCGGCGTGTCCATTGCGCTGGTTCTGGGCATGATCCTGATCCAGATTCGCCCGCTGGCCAACTGGGTGCTCAGCCGGATCGCGGGATGGCCGCTGGTGGGGCGCTTTCATGGTGTGCTGGCCAACCTCTACGAGTCCAGTTACGAATTGATCAAGCTGCGCCACCTCGTCCCGATGACGCTGGTCGGCGTCGCTGCGTATACCACCGACGCCATCGGCTTCACGCTGATTCTATCCAGGTTGGGTCTTGCCGGTTCGGGGACGCTATTCGCGCAGGCGACTTTTATCCTCGGCTTTTCGGTGATCATCGCCTCGTTGTCGACGTTGCCGGGCGGCGCGGGGGGGCGGGAGTTGACCATTGGCCCCATGCTGACCGGCCTCCTGGCGCTGTCAAAAGCGGATGCGGGGACGGCCACCTTTTTGATCGCGTTGTTTCAGTTGTGGGTGGGCGTTTTGCTGGGTCTTGCCGTGATCGCGCTGTTCCGGCATACGTTGTTGCCCCCATCGCTCGAAGACGACATCGCCGCCTACGAAGCCGCCCGTGCCCGTGACCTGTAGTAAGCCTGGACGCCTCCGGGTGACGCGCCAGACGGATCGTCACTCATAGGCCGGTTTGTGCTGTCCCTCCCTGTGGCGTTATCATCGGGCTGCTGGTGTCGAGCGCCTTGTTGCCGCCATGTGGAGAAGTGGGGTTGTGGATGGAAACCTGGAAGCGCACCCTGTATATTCTGGCTTTCGTCCAGTTTGTGTCGGCGGTGGGGATGTCCAGCATCTTCACATTCTTGCCGCTGTATGTCGAGGAGCTTGGATCGGATACCGGTGTAAGCGTCGAGCTCATGGCCGGGCTGGTGTTTTCTGTGCAGGGCTTCACCATGATGATCGCTGCGCCCTTTTGGGGCGCGCTGGCCGACCGTCACGGGCGCAAGCCGATGGTGCTGCGGGCGACGCTCGGCGGGGCCGTCGTGATTTTGCTCATGGCGTTTGTGCGCTCGGCGGAAGAACTGGTGGCCCTACGCGCGCTTCAGGGTTTGATCACGGGGGTGTTCACGGCGCTGACCGCGCTGGTGGCGGCCAGCGCGCCCCGCGACCGCACCGGTTATGCGCTGGGGTTGCTGCAAGTGGGCTTGTGGGCGGGAATCTCCACCGGGCCGCTGTTAGGCGGCTTCGTGGCCGATCACGCCGGTTTTCAGGCGTCATTTTTCGCCACGGCGGCGTTGCTGGCCGTGGCCGGGGCGCTGACTGCCTGGGGCGTTCATGAGGATTTCGAGCCGCTCCCGCGTGCCGCGACAGGCGATCCCGGCTTCGTCGGGGCCTGGAATCACGTGCTGGCGATCAGGGCCGTGCGCACCACGTATCTCATCCGCTTTTTGAGCCGCCTGGGGCGCACGATGATCTTCCCTTTCATCGCCCTGTTCGTCCAGGAATTAATGGGCGAAGCGGATAACGTGGCCAGCGTGACCGGCCTGGTGCTGGCGATCTCGGCAGCGGGCGGCACGGTCAGCGCGGTGTATTTGGGCAAGCTGGGGGACAGGGCCGGTCACCGGCGCATACTCATGATCACCGCGTTGCTCGCTGGCGTGCTGTATATTCCGATCAGCCTGGTGGGGTCGGTGTGGCAGTTCGCGGTGTTGCTCACGGCGACCGGCGTTATCGCCGGGGGGATCATGCCCGCGTTGAGCGCCTTACTCGCGGTGTACACCGAACCCGGCGAAGAAGGCGCCGTGTATGGGCTGGAGAGCGCGATCATATCGGGGGCGCGTGCTCTCTCCCCGATGATCGGCGCGGTGCTGGTGAGCTGGTTCGGGCTGCGCAGCGTGTATATAGCCGTTGGGATCATCTTTTTGATGATGGCCGTGGTTGTCCAACGCTGGTTGCCACCCACAAAACCTGAGGTTTCGTCGCCCGTTTCGCGTCCTGTTGCCGGGCCGGAGCGTCCTGCCGCACATCAAAGTCGCTTGCGCTAGGGGCGTTCTCCTCCACCATCTGCGGTATAATCAGAGTCCCTCAACCGGCAAGTGATGAGCGAGGCTGCCCCATGTCTGATTTGTTCGATTACAGTCGCCAACAGCACCAACGCCTTACCGGGCCGCTGGCGCTCCGGATGCGTCCTCGCACACTCGACGAATTCGTCGGCCAGGAACATATTATCGGGCCGGGGCGTCTCTTGCGCCGCGCCATCGAAGCCGACCAACTGTCCTCGATCATCCTGTGGGGGCCGCCGGGGACGGGCAAGACAACGCTGGCCAACATTATCGCCAACACCACGCGCCGCCACTTCAGCCGCCTGAACGCCGTCACGTCCGGCGTGAAGGACTTGCGCGAGTTGATCGCCGCTGCCCAAGACCGGCTGGGCATGTATGGGCAGGGCACTGTCCT
This sequence comes from uncultured Anaerolineaceae bacterium, assembly GCA_964611395.1. Lineage (GTDB taxonomy): Bacteria > Chloroflexota > Anaerolineae > Aggregatilineales > Aggregatilineaceae > CAZSXY01. The sequence goes on from CAZSXY010000030.1 coordinate 24,004, forward strand.
GTTCATCGACGAGATTCACCGTTGGAACAAGGCGCAGCAGGACGGGTTGTTGCCATTTGTCGAGGATGGGACGGTGGTGCTCATCGGTTCGACCACCGAAAACCCGTTCTTCTCGCTGGTCAATCCCCTGTTGAGCCGCAGCCGCGTCTTTCAGCTCAACCCGCTGAGCGAAGCCGAGATCATCGACATCTTGCACCGCACGCTGGATGATGCCGAGCGCGGTCTGGGCGACATGCCGATCCGGTTGACCGATGACGCCGCCGCGCACCTGGCGCGTGTGGCCGGTGGTGATGCCCGCAGCGCCTTGAATGCGCTGGAACTCGCCGCCAGGACGACGCCCCCCGGCCCCGGCGGAGCCATCTTGATCGACCTGGAAGTGGCCGAAGAAAGTATCCAGCGCCGCGCGATCCGCTACGACAAGAGCGGCGACGAACATTACGACACGATCAGCGCGTTCATCAAAAGTGTGCGCGGCAGCGATCCGGATGCAGCTCTGTATTGGATGGCTAAGATGCTCGTGGCGGGCGAAGACCCTCGCTTCATCCTGCGACGCATGTTTATTCTCGCCAGCGAAGATGTGGGCCTGGCCGATCCGAACGCGCTGGTTGTGGTCGCCTCGGCGGCGCAGGCGTTCGAGTGGGTGGGTATGCCAGAGGGCCATTATTTCCTGTCGCAGGCGTGTATTTATCTCGCCACCGCGCCCAAGAGCAACAGCGCCGGAGCGATCTGGCAGGCGCTCAGCCACATCGAGGAACACGGCGCGGGCGATGTGCCGCCCTATTTGCGCGACAAGTCGTCCAATTTTCACGGCCCCACACGCGAGCAATACCAGCAGGCCATCGAGGAAGCGAGGGGGGATCGCGGGCGGTACCAGTACCCGCACGATTTCCCCGGCGGGTGGGTCGCGCAGCAATACCTGCCGCTTGACATGGAGCCGCCGGGCTGGTACCGGCCCAAGGATATTGGCTACGAGCGCGACATCATGGAGCGAATGGCCCGCCGTCAGGGGCAGTCCGGAGGGGAGACGCCCTGATCCGGCGACGGGTTGCGCTTACTCCTCCGGCATTTCCGGTTCGTACACAAAAACGATGATCGCATCGTCGCCGAGGGTTTCATCACCGCGGGTGGCAACAGCGCGGATTTCAAATTCCCCCGGCTCTGGAATGTCCAGTTCAAACCCCGCGTGCCCCACATTGCCATCGATCGGTCGCCCGTGGACGGGTTCGCCGTCAATGTGTAGCTCAAGCATGGCTTCACCTTCGAACCAGCCAACGGTCACGATGACTTCAAACGGCTGACCCAGGGGTATTTCAGCGCCGGACGGTGGCGCATCGATTGCGATCAGCCGGTCATCCGATGAATTCCCCGGCAGAATGCTGTCGAGCAGGCTTTGAAAATCATTGCCCAGCACGCCCGCCAGCCCGGCGATGCCGCCCACCAGGAGTAGCGTGATGAGGGCTACCAGCAGCCACGCGGGTATGGGCTGCGCGGGGGACGCTGCCGGGCGCGGTTGATCGGCAGGCGTGAACCTCGGCGGTGGCGTGTGCTGAACCGGCTGCACGGTGGCGGTCAGCGCGCGCACAAACATGGCGGGCAGCTCGTCTTGCTGTCCGGCGCGCATGTCCGCATATTGCAGGTTTGCCAGCCGGGGCCAGCTTTCGCCCGCCAGCAAAACCGGGAAAATGGGTCTTCGCAGCCGTTCGGCATACAGAATCTCGCGTTCGACCCAGTCTGACTCACGGGCGTGGGGGGACATGACGACGACGAAGGCCGAGCATTGTTCGATGTTGTCTTCGATCTCAGTCCACCAGCGCGTGCTGGGTTCCAGCCGTGTCTCGTCCAGCCATGTTGTAAATCCGCGCGCCTCCAGGAGTTGCTTGAGGTGGCGTGCGAAATCAATATCCTGTTTGCTGTAACTGATGAAAATATGCGCCATGATGTTCTTCCAGGGGGCCAAACGGCATTTCTCACAGTATATCACGGGTGCGTTTTAGATGAGCCGCGCCGCTAGCACGCTCGACGCATCACCCGTGGCGACCTTTGACGACGCCAGGACGTGCCATCAAGCACATGTAGACCCGCTGTGGGGAACAGAAAGGCACACGTGGTCGTTAAAGCGCCGCCAGCAATCGCGTGCCGAATTCGGCGGGATCGCTGCGCTCGATCACCAGGTCGGTTGCGCCATGCCACGCCATGAAATCGCGCATGGTGGCGGCACCGGCGGCGATCAGTTCCTCGTCTGGCGCGGTGTCCGGTTCCAGCAACAAAGCCTTGAGCACGAGCCGCCTCGTTTTGCGTTCTAGCTTGGGGTCGAAGCGCCCCACAAGGCAGTCATGGTGCAGAATGGGCAGGCAGAAGTAGCCCCAGATGCGTTTGGGCGCGGGCTTGTACGCTTCGAGCACCTGGGTGAACCCCCATAAATCCTGGTCGCGGCCCTTGCCCCAAAAGAGATTGTCAAATGGACTGAGGAACGTGGTGCGCGAGGCGGTGAGTGCGCCGTCCGCCGCCTGTTCGACCAGCGGCACAGTGTCGCGGTGCACGAGATAAGTTCGCGTGTGGCCGTGCGTTGTTTCGACGGGCCATTCGAGGAGTATCCCTTCGTCACGCAGCGCCGCAAGCGTGGGGGCCGCGTCGCCTCGTTTCATGTACGCATAGTCGGCGATATGGCCTACCGCCGCGATCCCTAGCGCACGGGCTGCCCGCTGGAGTGCATGGCGGCGGGTTGCGTCCGGGCCGGGCGGGGAGGTATCAACCCAGTCGGGCAGTACGCGTTCGCGCAGGTCGTACACCCGCTGGAAGTTCACGCGGTTGGTGATCATGGCCTCGCCCGTGTTGTAGAGATACTCCAACGCGTGCTTGGCGGGCTTCCAGTCCCACCACGAGTCGCGGCGATCGTGGTCGTCCTTAAAATCGGCGGAGCGTAACGAGCCTTCCGTGCGCAACCGTTCGCGCACGTGTGCGATGATCGCGCGGTTGGTGGGTTTCTCGCCCCACTTGGGCCACCAGCCGCCCCCATCTCTGTAATGGCGCACCGTCTCCAGCCGGTAGCGGTATTCCGCGAGCGGCACAATCGAGGCGGCGTGATACCAGTATTCGTACAGGCGGCGGTGCTCCGGGGTGTAGATGAGCCGGTCGAAATTAGCGGGATCATACGAGCCGAGACGGCTCCACAGCGCCACGTATTGGCTGCGCCGGATGACTTGCAGCGTATCGATTTGCACACAGACCATCCGCTCCACCGTGGCGTGAATCGTATCCAGGGTGGGGGATGGTTCCGCTCCGTTGGGGGTAGCCAGGCCCTGCGCGTGCAAGGCGCATGCGCGTGCAGCCGCAAGTGGTAAGGGGGCAGAGTGGGATCGTATCATGATCGGTCACCGTAACTCGGATAGAATGAAGATCGTGCCGCACAATAGCACATTAGTTCTATTTTGTCAAAATTAGGCGGGAGGGCGGCTCCGCTATGCCGGAGTCGCCCGGAAAAACAACATGCCGGAGTCGCGCTCCGGCATGTGTCCAGCCAATAGCTGGTGAAAACGGGTTACTCTACATTCGCGCAGAGCGCGTAGGCGATGAGCGTATACCGGCCGTCGGCCTGAGACCGCACAGCCCAGCTCGTGTCTGTGGGCGGGTAGCTGCCATAAATCGTGACGCGGGGATCGGATGCTCTGGCTCCGCCACCAAGTACCTTCTTGCCGCTGGGGCACACCAACAAGGTGTGGGCAAAACCTGCAAGAGTGCGTTGCGTGGTGATGATTTCGTAGCCCTTCAGGCCACCTGGCTCACCTTGCGGGCCGGGTGGGCCAACGGGGCCGGGTTCGCCCGGTGGACCCTGCTCGCCTTGTGGGCCTTGCTCACCTTGCGGGCCGGGTGGGCCAGCGGGGCCGGGTTCACCCTGTGGGCCTGGTTCGCCTTGCGGACCCTGCTCGCCTTGCGGGCCGGGCGGGCCAGCGGGGCCGGGTTCACCCTGTGGGCCTGGTTCGCCTTGCGGACCCTGCTCGCCTTGCGGGCCTTGTGGGCCAACGGGGCCGGGTTCACCCTGTGGGCCGGCGGGGCCGGGTTCACCTTGCGGACCCTGCTCACCCTGCGGACCGGCGGGGCCGGGTTCACCCTGGGGACCTGGTTCGCCTTGCGGACCCTGCTCACCTTGCGGGCCGGGCGGGCCAGCGGGACCGGGTTCACCCTGCGGACCTGGCTCGCCTTGCGGGCCTTGCGGGCCAACGGGGCCGGGTTCGCCTTGCGGACCGGGCGGCCCCTGGAGATCCTGTTCCAGATCGAATTCTCCGTCGCAGTCTGTGTCGATCTTCAAAACGGAGTCTTCGAACGCGAGGACGGGGGAGCAGCCGGCCTCACCGGGGGGGCCTTGCTCGCCGGGCGGACCGGCAGGGCCTTCTGGCCCGCGTGGGCCGGGTTCGCCCGCGTCTCCCTTGCAGCCACTGAGTAACGCACCGGCAAGGACCAGCACGCCGACAAATATTAGTGCTTTCAACAATTTGTGGGTCAAAATACTCTCTCCTCATCTCTAATGCGGGGCACGACTGGCGCGTGCCTCCCTGCGCGGGACGTACACGGTGCCCCCACATGGAAATTGCGCAGCCGTACAGGCAGGGGAGTGTTGGCAGTAGTCCCGGCCACGCCATGCGGGTGCTCCTTCCTATTGAACAACAACGAGCGCCCTAAAGTCAAATGCCCCCCAGATGGAGGGCCGCTCGCGGAAGCGGCATCCCACATGGACGCCCCACACGCCGGACGGCAACGCGAGGCATAAGCACGCCCCATGCCCGGTGCGTGTTTGCGCTGCGTGTGGGTGGTCTGGCATGGCAAGATCGCGCGGTGCAGGCTATGATCGCGCCGTCTAACACGGCAAAATGGAGAGCGTATGAGATTCGTTCAAGCCAGGTGGTGGCTATGGGTGGCTCTGGTCGGCGTGCTGGCGCTGGCTTCTTGCGGCGATTCCGCGTCGGGCCAAACGACGCGCCCACAACACGACCCTTTGAAAGCAGACGGCCCGCCATGCCGGTTGGTGTATTGGGTTCCGTACCATAACATCGAAACAACGTGCTTCGAAGTCGTGCTTGATGACGTGCCCCCACCACAGGCCGCGCCTGAACTGATGGGGTTAGCCCTGGGGCCGGACGGGACGCTCTACATGGCCCGCACGGCACGCGGCGAGATTTGGGCGATGCGTGACGAGGACGGCGACCAGTTTCTCGATGACCCTTTCCTGGTGGCGGGGGGACTCGAACTACCAACCACGTTGACGGTCTATGATGGCGCGCTCTACGTGGCGTCTGTAGGCGGGCTGGTGCGGCTTGATCCGGCTCCCGACGGGAAGACATTCGACCGCCAGTCCGTGCTCGTCCCCGATCTGCCGGGGGCAGACGGCGGGTTCTGGCCCGGCAGCGTCCGGGTAGGCCCGGATGAACGGCTCTATGTGGGGACGGGAGCGGGTTGCACGTTTTGCGATGGCTCAGACGTCCGGTCGGGCATGCTGATCAGCTACGCATTGGATGGCGGCGATCGCCGGATCGAAGCGAGCGGCCTGCGCGATCCCTGGGATTTCGCCTGGCATCCCCGCACGGGCGACCTGTGGGTGATCGATAGCGGGCGCGTGATCCCTGGGGTGACGGCGGTCGGCGGCCCGCCTGATGAACTCAATCGCGTTGTTCGCGGCGCAAATTATGGGTATCCCGCGTGCGCAGGCGACCGCGAAGCTGTTGCGGATGTGCCGTCCGGCAGTGATCCGTGTGGCCAGACAGAGCCGCCCGCCTTCACGTTTGATGCGCAAAGCAACCCCGGCGGTGTGGCGTTTTATCCCACCGATGGGTTTCCGTTCTGGGAAGGTGACCTGATCGTGGTGCTGCGCGGTTCGTGGACGCAGGCGGAACCGGTGGGGTACGCGGTGGCGGCGGTTGGCTTTGACGACGCCGGGCAACCCGACGGCACGATGGAGATCATCGCGCCCACCAGCGAGAGCGACTGGGTTCCGCCCACGCTGGCGGGGATGTCGCTGGCACGGATGGGCTTCTTCCCCTATCACCCGGTTGACGTTGTGGTCAGCGAGGAGGGGTGGCTTTATGTCTCGGTGCAGGAAGGCCGAATTTTCCGTATTCGCCCGCGCCCGAAAGCTAAAGCGCCGCAACCGCTGACGCCGACACCCGTCCCGCCAACATGAGTCATTGACCCGACATGTCTCGAACGCATACAGGCAGGTGTGTGAATGCCCGAAAACGATTCTTCCGCGCCCAACCACGTTCCGCCCGCAACGCCAGAGATGGCCGCACGGCTGGCCGTTAACCGCACCGGTCGCCTGACGCCAAGCCAGAGACGCCTCGTTCTGCTGGCGGGGCTGGGAGCGCTGGTCATTTTCTTGTGTCCGGCGGCGATGCTCGTGCAGTTGGGGGCCGTCGTCGTGTTGGGCGATGCGCCCGTGACCACCGTCGGGGGGATCATCTTCACGGCGGCGGGTTTGTTGTTCGTGCTGCTGTTCGCCGGGCTGTTTGGCGTCAATGTGCAGACGTTCCTGCCCGAAGCGCTCATGCGTCGGCCGGTGCGCTATGTGCGCGGGCCGCTTGAAATCCGCGTGTCGGAGGGGAACCGCCCGGAGCTACCATTTTCGTACATCGTGGACGGCTATTCGTTCGCCCCCTATGTCGGGCCGCAGGATGTGCCCATGCGTGTTGGAGCGCCGTACATCATCTATTATTCAGCGCGAAGCCGCCTGCTGTTGAGCCTGGCTGCGTTGGATGCGCCCGATGCGGAGCAGTGGCAGCCCACCTTTGAGCAGGATTAGCGCCGCCACCGCCTCGTTGTGCCGCTAGCCAGCCTGGGCCGCTTCGAGCGGCAGCGTCACATGAAATGTTGAGCCTTCACCCAACCGGCTCTCCAGGCCGATTTGCCCCTTGTGCGCTTCGACCAGGCTCTTGACAATCGCCAGCCCCAGGCCTGTGCCCTCGATGTGGTCTGTTTCAGCCGTGCGCACGCGGAAAAACCGCTGAAAGACTTGCGGCTGGTCTTCCGGGCTAATCCCCATGCCATCGTCCTTAACCGAGATGCGCACCAGCCCATCCAGCATCTCCGCGTTCACCCAGATGTGTCCCTCAGGGGGCGTGTACTTGATGGCATTGCTGATCAGGTTTGCCAGAATCTGGTGGAGGCGCTGTTCGTCTGCCGGTACGGGTGGGAGATCGGCGGGGACGTTGAACGCCAGCGTTATCGATTTTTCGGTAGCCTGGGGCATGAATCGCACCGAGATGTTATTGAACAGTGATGGCAGGTAGACGTCGGTGTAATTCAGCGTAATGCCGCTGTCGATGCGGGCCATGTCGAGCAGGTCATCGATGAGCCGGCGCATGTGCACGACGGCTTGCTGGATGCGTGCAATGTAGCCCATGCCCTGCTCATTGATCGGGTTTGTCATGTGGATCAAATCCACGTACCCCATGATCGTGCTGAGCGGATTCTTCAGATCATGCGACGTGGTGGCGAGCAGCTCGTTTTTGAGCTGGTCGGTTTTCTTGTACGGCGTGATATCGTGCATCACGATCAACCAGCCCACCGCCGGGGCGGGGACGATGCTCACGTGCAACGTCTTGCCCCCCGGCAGCGCCATTTCTTCGATCAATCCCTGCTTGATCGTGCGCGCCCGTTCGACGAGCGGCACGAGCGGCGTGTCGTGGAATACATCGGCAAATGCTTGCCCGGCATACTGTTCTTTGGGGGACAGGCCAAACGCAGACATGGCGGCCTGGTTGACCAGCACCAGCTTGCCGTCATGGTCTACGACAACGACGGCGTCGGCTGTGCTGCTGAGGATGACTTCCAGCTTTTGGCGTTCGCGGCGCATTTCGTCGAGCAGATCGGCGTTGTCAATCGCGGTTGCGGCCCGCGACGCGAGCCGCTGGACAAACTCCAGGTTGGCGGTGTCGAACGCGTTGTTTTTTTTGCTTTCACACGAAATGATGGCCAGCACCCGGTCTTCACGGATGACCGGCACCGAAAGTTGGGACCGCACGCCGGGCATCACTTCGACGAAGTCGGGATCGGCGGAGACATCGGGGACATTTGCAGCTTCCCTCGTGCGGGCCACGCGCCCGGTGACGCCCTGCGTAAGAGGCCAATTCTGCGAGGTTAGTTGCTCCCAGGCGTCCTGGTCATAACCGTACCCCACCTCGAAGCACAGCGTGCCGCGTTCGTGGTCGATCAGGGCGACCGCTGCCGCGTCGCTGTTGGTGAAGCGTAGAATCCAGTCGACGGCCAGGGTTAAGATGCGATCGATGCTGAGCGTGTGGTTCAACTCGCGATCGATCTGGCTCAGGATTTCCAATTCGCGCACGCGGGCGGCGAGTTGTTCATCGGTGAGCTGGTACAGGCGCACGTTGTCCAGCGTGATCGCAATGTAGGCGGCCAGGGCGTCAAGCAGCGCGCGTTGCTGCTGGGTGATGGGGCGTCGCGTTTGGGTGTTGTCGGCGATCAATGCGCCCTTAAGCTGCGTGCCCCGCATGAGCGGAAGCGCGTAGAACTGCTGGAGATCCAGGGTCGTGAGTACCCAGTTGAGGCTTGAGCGCAAATAGGGCGTGATATCCGTAACCAGGACGGCTTCGCCGCCCAGCCACCGGCCCAGTAGCGGGTCATCTTCGCCGTCCTCCAGCGCGATCTGGATTTGTTCGAGCAAAAACTGGCTTTCAGGGTCCGGCGCTGCCTGGCTGTATGCGCCGAAGATCAACATCTGGTCGTCATCGTCAGCCGAGAGCAGCAGCAGGCACCGATCAAAATGGAGCAGTTCGGTGACAGCCTGCATCAGCTTGTCCAGGATGACTGCGCGGTCGAGTGATGCGCCCAATGCCAGCATCAAATCGCGCATGTTGGTGAGGTCTTCAACCTGCTGGCGAAGCGCAGCAGGAGCCGACGTGGTGGGATGCTCCGATGCAGGCTGATCATGCCCCTGGGCGCTGAGCACGTGGAATAGCAGGCTCATGCACGCCGGAAGCAGTGCGACCCATTGGATTAATGATGCGCCGGGGCCGTCCTGCCAGACATAAAGCCCCATGATTAATGTAACTGCGACGGTGGCCATGACGGTACGTGACTGCGGTGCGTGGCGCAAAGCATCCCCAAGTGCAATATCAGGTAAATGATGCCGTGACACGCTTGTTCTTACCCCCTTGAACCGCGACCCGGTGTACGCTTTTCAAGGCGCAATACCCTGTTGCCGGTAAAGCGTACCTCTTCCCCGGCATCATTGTACACCAGACGGCGTTTTACGACATGGCCGCCATGCGCCGCCCGCTATCAGGGAGCATAGAAGGGCACCGGGACGAACATCAGGGCAAATAACACGGCGGTGAACAGGCCAAGCGCGGTGCGGCTTCGTCCGAGCGGCGTGAGGTCGTCATGCGGGGGCGGATGCCGTAACCCGGTCAACATGCCCATAAATGCCCAGATCAACCAACCGGACCAACCGCCGGTTACGCCGAGCGTGACCAGCGTCATGAACGTCACGAACGCCAGCGGCCAGGCATGGCGACCCACCAGGGCATAAGCGACGTGCCCCCCGTCGAACTGGCCAAGCGGCAGCAGGTTGAGTGCGGTCAGCAGCACGCCAAACCACGCGGCCAACGCCATTGGGTGGCGGTAAAACACAAACTGGTCGAGGTTGGGGGTATCCACGACCAGCGGGGCCAGCGCATCAAGCAGCGGCGGGTTGGCGACGCGCCGGATGCCCAGGGCGATCCATGTCTGGGGCAGGCCGACTGCCGGTTCGACGGTCAGGCCGATCAGGTACAACGGAATGGCGACAACTAACCCCGCCAGCGGCCCGGCGATGCCGACATCGAACAGGGCGCGGCGATTCATCAGCGGGCTGCGGATGAAGATCACCGCGCCGAGCGTGCCCAGCGAACCCGATACCGGCAGCGGGATGAAAAAGGGCAGGGTCACGCGCACGCCATGCAGCCGGGCGGCGATGTAGTGCCCCATTTCGTGCACGCCGAGAATGAACAACAGCGTGAGCGAAAACGGTAGCCCGTCGCGCAGCGCGGGCCACATCCGCGCTGTATCCCATGTGCGGAAGGCGCGGATCGTTTCTGATGGGGGCAGGCCGGTCAGCGCTGCCCCCATGATCGTCGTGGACACGACGGTTGCCAGCAGCAAGAGCAGATGAAGCCACCAGCGTGTTTTCAGGCGGCCTTCGGGCAGTGTGCCTTCGAGGGCGATGACGGCGTCTTCCTCGCCCCGTCGCTGGAGCATCGGCGTGAAACCGATGGGGCGGAATCGCTCGCAAATTTCGCGGTAGAGCGATCCCTGGGACGCGGCTGGCATCTCCTTGACCAGCGTGCCCTTAAAAATATACACGCGCTTCCCCGTGCGCCGGTCTTCGCGGTGTTCTTCACCGGCGATGTCCATCAGCCCATCGAGCGCCTGGCGCAATTTGAACAGGCGGGCGTCAACCGGCGGCGGGGCCGGGGTGGTCGTGACAGATTGGGGGGCAGCGGGTTCGCTGGTCGTGCTGGAAAGGTCGTTGAAGGATTCGGATAGACTCATAAGGTTTCATCTTGTGTGGTGCTTGCCTACCCACAATGATAGCAGGACTGCGGCAAAACGTCGCATGAATGGCCACTTTCTTTGTCGTCGCCGTGATGGGTGGCGGCGCGGGGAAATGAAGCGCCCCGCCGATCACGGCGGGGCAGGAGGAGAAGTCATTCCCATGAGGCGCTCATGAAACGCTCATGAGGCTACTGTTGGAGGTCAAGTACTACGCGTCCGTTGACTGTGCCGTTCTCCAGGCGCGCCAGGATGGTGTTAATCTGGTCCAGCGTTTGCAGTTCGATGGTGGGCTTGACCAGGCCTTCGGCGGCGAAGTCGAGCGCTTCCTGCAAGTCCTTGCGCGTGCCGACAATCGAGCCGCGAATGGTGATCCGCTTGAGCACGACATCGAAGATTGGAGTCGGGAATTCGCCCGGCGGCAGACCTACGAGCGAGACCGTGCCCCCGCGCCGCAGCATGTTGATCCCCTGCTGGAACGCCGGGACCGAAACCGCCGTGATCAACGCGCCATGCGCCCCGCCAATCTCGCGCTGGATGGTCGTGGCGGCGTCTTCCGTCGCGGCGTTGACCGTCAGGTCGGCCCCCAGCTTGCGGGCCAGTTCGAGCTTTTCGTCGGCAATGTCGACGGCGGCCACATGCAGCCCCATCGCTTTGGCGTATTGTACGGCCACGTGCCCCAGGCCGCCGATGCCGGAGATGACGATCCACTCGCCGGGCCGGGTGTCCGTTTCCTTGATGCCCTTGTAGGTGGTCACACCGGCGCAGAGAATGGGCGCGGCGCTGATGAAGTCCAGGCTATCGGGAATGCGTCCCACATAGGCCGCCGGGGCCAGCACGTACTCGGCGAAGCCACCATCGACCGAGTAGCCGGTATTCTGCTGGTGCGGGCAGAGCGTTTCCCAGCCGGTCAGGCAATACTCGCATTCGCCGCAGGCGCTGTGCAGCCAGGGGACGCCGACGCGGTCACCCTCTTTCAGTGATGTCACGCCAGCGCCGAGCGCGGCCACGTAACCGACACCTTCATGACCGGGGATGAACGGCAGCTTGGGCTTGACGGGCCAGTCACCCTTCGCGGCGTGCAGATCGGTGTGGCATACGCCAGACGCCACCACGCGGATCAGCACCTGGCCCGGCCCTGGGGTGGGGACGGGGACTTCTGCCAGTTCCAACGGCCTGGTGAAGTCGCGCACAACGGCTGCTTTCATGGTTGTTGACATGAGATTTCTCCTTGCTCGGTTGAATGCCTCATCGTTTGCGCCGAATACGGTAGGAGGCAAGAGTGTTTTCAGCGCGTTCCGTCAACGCCGAGGAGCATACCTTAAGGCGAGGGATTGCAAATGTGATAAACTTCACAAATGATTGTGAAATGTGTCACTATATTGTGAAAGTGTTCACAAAGG
>CAZSXY010000031.1:0-35884 GCA_964611395.1 uncultured Anaerolineaceae bacterium
ATTCTGCACGAGATGCACTCTTTTTTCACGCCCCAATCATTTTACGGATAGATACATAATGTGTTGCTCGGAACGAGTGTACAGTAGGCAGGAAGACCAATGACTATGCTTGATCCTGTAGAAGCACTGCAGCACGCATTTCCGAAAGCCGTTCAGGACGTGCAGGAATTTCGTGGCGAAGTGACGATCGTTGTCGCTAGCAGCCGTATTGCGGATGTGTGCCAGTTTTGTCGGGATACTAAGGGGCTGGTGTACGATTTTCTGTCGGATGTGGCAGGTGTGGACTACTATCCGCAGGAGCCGCGCTTCGGTGTGTCTTACCACCTGTACTCGATGGCATACAACCGCTCCTTGCGCCTCAAAGCATTTGTGAGTGAGGAAAATCCCACCGTGCCAAGTGTGGTGGCTGTTTATCCTGCGGCCAATTGGCCTGAGCGCGAAATCTTCGATCTGTTGGGGATCACTTTCGTAGATCACCCTGATTTGCGGCGGATATTGATGCCGGAAAGTTGGCATGGTCACCCCCTCAGGAAGGACTATCCGCTCGGTTATGAGACGGTGCAATTCTCCTTCAACTTTGATGAAGTGAACCAGCATAAACCGTATGCTCGTGAGTAGGGATGATGTTCCTAGTTGCTGGAGTGAGATAATAGATGACCGGCTTACCAGACAGCATTTGGGAAGGTGATGTTCAACAGCTAAAGGGACTCGTCTCTGAACGCGCTCTGAGCGGAGAGACAATGGTCTTGAATATGGGCCCCCAGCACCCCAGTACGCACGGGGTTCTCCGCTTGATGCTAGAGTTGGATGGCGAAACTATTATAAATTGTGTGCCGGACATAGGCTATCTGCACACAGGCATCGAGAAATCAATGGAGTCCCAGCGATACGAGCAAGCAATTGTGATGACCGATCGCATGGACTACCTGAATCCGATGGGGAACAATCTGGCATATTGTCTTGCCATTGAAAAACTTGCCGATCTCGATGTGCCGCCGCGTGCCCAGTATCTGCGCGTGCTTCTCACCGAGTTAACACGCATCAATAGCCATCTCGTGTGGCTCGGTACTCACGCGCTGGATATTGGGGCAATGAGCATGTTCCTGTACTGTTTCCGTGAGCGCGAGGTGATTCTCGATATCTTCGAGATGGTGTCTGGCCAGCGGATGATGAGCACGTACTTCCGTCCAGGCGGAATCTGGCGTGATGTGCCTGAGGAATTCGATCCGGCGGTACGTGACTTTCTTGACTATTTCCCCCCGCGAATCGATGATTACGAAAAGCTGCTCACCGAGAACCCGCTCTGGCTTGACCGCACGCAAGGAATCGGTTTCTTGTCGGCTGAGGACGCCATCAAGCTGGGTTGCACTGGCCCCACGTTGCGCGGTTCTGGGGTCAATTGGGATATCCGAAAGGCGATTCCTTATAGCGGGTACGAGAATTTTGAATTTGACGTTCCACTGGGGCAGCATGGTGATGTCTATGATCGTTACCTGATCCGTATTGAAGAGATGCGGCAGAGTCTTCGAATCGTGCGCCAGGCCATCGATAACCTGCCTGACGGCCCCGTTCGGTCGAATAATCGCAAATACGTGCCGCCACCACGCTCGGAGTTGGGCAAGAGCATGGAAGCGGTGATTCACCACTTCAAGTTGTGGACCGAGGGTTTCCGCCCACCGGAAGGTGAGGTGTATGTGCGTGTCGAAAGTCCACGCGGCGAACTCGGATGCTACCTGGTGAGCGATGGAAGCCCAAAACCATGGCGCGTACACTTCCGCACGCCAAGTTTTATTCACCTCAGCATGCTGCCGCATCTGGCCAAAGGGCATTTGATCGCTGATCTTGTTGGTATCATTGGTACCATTGACATTGTTCTGGGAGACGCCGACCGTTAGCGGCTTGTTGGTTGCCGTCGAAACAGTGTGAATCTGGAGTTGCACCGTGCTGGCAGAAAAATATGCTGATCGCATAGAAAAAATCTTCTCAAAGTATCCTGATAAGCGTTCAGGAGTGATGGCGCTCCTTTATCTGGCCCAGGAAGAATACGGGTGGCTATCGGAAAATGCGTTGCGTGAAGTAGCGGCCATTTGTGATATGGACCCGACGCAGGTGCGTTCGATTGCGGGGTTCTACACGATGTATTCCGAGAAGCCTAAGGGGAAATACTGGCTTCAAGTTTGCACGGATTTTCCGTGTGCGTTGCGCGGCGCTGATGGTTTCTTTCGCCAGTTGTGCGACTATCTTGGTTTAGGGGAAGAAGGGGGCACGACTGAAGACGGTTTGTTCACGGTAGAACCGGTGATGTGCCTGGCTGCGTGTGACAAGGCCCCCATGCTTCAGTGTAATTTTCACTTTCATGAAAACCTGGACCTGGAAAAAGCCAAGGCGTTGGTTGAACAGCTACGGGCCGAAGCGTTGGAAAGCGAAACCGCGGCTGAGTGAGGCGAGCGCTCAATGGCGGTTTCTAATCGACAGGTTGTGACACTGAAAGCCCAAGACTACGCCGAAATCGTTCAGCTTTGGACGAAATCGGGGTTGCCTGTTAAGCTTGCAGGGCGCGATAGTGCGGAGCAATTTAACAAACAGATCGAAGGTGGCACTCAGGTCGTATTAGGTATCCGCGGGGGAAACCAGCTTATCGGCGTCGTGGTCGTAACGCACGACGGGCGGAAGGGATGGATCAACAGGCTGGCCGTTCACCCCCACTACCGGCGGCAGGGAATTGGCTCACAGTTAATCGAAGCGGCGGAAGCGCTATTGAGGTCGCGGGGTTTCCAGATTGTCGCTGCGTTGATTGAAGATTGGAACGAATCGAGCCTGGCCCTGTTTAGACAGGCGGGGTATACGGTTCATCGGGATATCTATTACCTGACGAAGCGCGAAAGTGATGATGTTTGAGAGACCACTGAAGCCGGTATTCACCGGCCTTTATTCTGGAACAGTAGCGGGCGCTTGATATGCTCGCCTTTGGGTTGGCGGCAGTGAGAACACTGCTGGTAGCCCGGTTGTGGAAGCGCCAAGATCGTGCCCAGAATGGCTTGCTGATGGTGGCTGTTGATGCCGGGCCTAAGCGTGCCGGTCTTCATTGTTGATGTAGATTGATTTGCCAACTGCGAGGGACTGACATCCCAGGCTGAAACGGGTTGATGCTATGACACATATTTTGCTGCGAAACAGAGACATACCCGATATCTGGCAGTTTGAGACCTATGTCGCCAACGGCGGTTATGAGGGTTTGAAGAAAGCCGTCCATGACCATGCGCCAGATGAAATTATCCAAATCGTGGCTGACTCGAACCTGCGCGGTCGTGGGGGAGCCGGATTTTCCGCTGGCCGGAAGTGGAGCTTCATACCAAAGGATGCCCCCATCAAGTACGTTACGGTGAATGCCGACGAAAGTGAACCGGGGACTTTCAAGGATCGCGAACTGCTGGAAAAGAACCCCCACCAGGTGATTGAGGGCGCGATGATCGCCGCCTACGCCATCCAGGCAGTCGCTGTTTACATTTACTGCCGTGGCGAATTCTGGGACCTGGCGCATGCACTCGAAGAGCGCATTGAAGAGGCCCGGCAGGCCAATCTGGTGGGCGACGACATTTTGGGAACCGGCTGGAGCTGCAACGTCTATGTGCATTTGGGGGCCGGCGCATATATCTGTGGTGAGGAAAGTGCGCTGCTCAATAGCCTCCAGGGTTTGCTGGGCCAGCCGCGTGTTAGACCCCCATTCCCGGCGCAGATGGGTGGTGGGCTTTATTACCAGCCAACTGTGGTCAATAACGTCGAGACTCTCGCCAACGTGCCCTGGATCGTTATGAACGGCGCGGATGCGTACCTGGCTATTGGTACGCCCCAGAGTTCAGGCCCCAAAATCTTTTGCATGAGCGGCCACGTCGAAAAGCCGGGGAATTACGAGCTTCCGTTTGGAATCACCTTCCGGGAGCTGATTTATGAGCACGCCGGCGGTATTCCCAACGGCAAGAAGCTCAAGGCGATCTTGCCATCTGGTGCGAGCGGCCCTGTATTAAAAGCTACCGATGAAGTCCTTGACACGCGCCTGACATATGAGGATGTGGAAGCGATCGGCAGCACATTAGGGTCGGCGTCTGTCATCTTGATGGACGAAGATACGGATATGGTGTGGGCCGCAGCAAAGATGATTCATTTCTTCAAGCATGAAAGCTGCGGAAAATGCACACCCTGCCGCGAAGGAACGTACTGGCTGGACAAAATCTATGACCGGGTGTTGCGTGGCGAAGGAACCGACCGCGATCTGGAATTGTTGGAACAAGTCCCCAATCAGATCGGCGGGTTGACACTTTGCGCACTTGGAGATTTCGCGATAAACCCAGTCCTTAGCACGGTGCGCCAGTTCCGTGAGGAGTACGAGCGGTACATCCACCCTTCACGAGAGAGGGTGCGTGAAGCAGCCGTCGCTTCTGCCGCTTCGTAAGCGGGTTTATCGCTGGCAGAAGCCTGGCAGGGTAGCATGTTTGTCTGCTCGGGGACACGCACTTGAGTGTGGTATTCACCGGGCTGAAATGGCACTTCGACAGTGCCTTCAATTGTGAAATGTCTACGTATGCTTTAAGGTGAGTCCGAAGCTCTGACTTCTGAGGAGCATTATGGCTGAGACCGTAAGAATAACCATTGATGGTCAGGATTACCAGGTTCCTAAAGGGATGAACCTGGTTGACGCTGCCAAGATGCACGATATTGACATCCCCGTTTTTTGCTACCATCCAAAAATGACACCGGCGGGTATGTGCCGTGTATGCATGGTGGAGTTAGGTAGCGTTTCTGTCAATCGCGAAACGGGACAACCTGAGTTCGACGAATCCGGGCAACCTGTTGTACGGTGGTTCCCCAAACTCCAAACTGCATGCACGCAAACGGTGAACGAAGGCATGGTCGTCCGCACGAATACGGCTCGTGTCATTGAGGCGCGTGATCATATACTTGAGTTCATTTTGACCAGTCACCCGCTCGACTGCCCCATTTGCGACAAGGGTGGGGAATGCCCGCTCCAAAACCTGACGATGGCTTATGGCCCAGGCGAATCACGCTTTATCTATGATGACAAACTCCACCTGGATAAACGTGTGCCGCTGGGCGAGTTGATTTACCTGGATCGCGAGCGTTGCATTCAGTGCGCGCGTTGCACGCGCTTCTGCTCAGAAGTGGTCGGAGACGACGTGTTGGCATTCCATGAACGTGGACGGCGTCTTCAAATTGTGACGATTAGCGATCCCCCGTTTGATACGAAATTCAGCGGCAACACGACTGACATTTGCCCTGTTGGCGCGCTGACGACCGCCGATTTTCGCTTTGGCGCGCGCCCCTGGGAGCTTGATGAAGTGCCCAGCATCTGCCCTCACTGCCCGGTTGGCTGCAATATCAGCGCAAGCACACGACTTGACCGCGATTCCGGCGGGAAGAAGGTCATCAAGCGGATCATGCCCCGGCAGAATGAGGATGTGAACGAAATCTGGATATGTGACAAGGGCCGTTTTGGGCACCATCACAGCCGGTCCGCTGAGCGCCTGACACAGCCGATGATCCGGCGCGGTGAGAAATGGGTGCCTATTGACTGGCAGACGGCGTATGCTGAAATAGCCGACCGCTTGGGCACATTCGCCGACCGGGTGGGTTTCCTGGCGAGTCCCAGTATGTCCAACGAGGACTTGTGGGAGTTGCGAAAGCTCGCTCGCCTGACACACACGGACTGCCGTTTGGGTGTCTGGCCGGCGACGATGACGGGTCTCGACAATGTGACACAGGTTGGCGTCGGGGTTGGCACGCGCCTGCAGGATATGGGGCCTGAGAGCGCAATCCTTGTGATCGCCTCTGATCTGGAAGAAGAAGCGCCGATCTGGTGGTTGCAGGTGAAACAAGCCGCGGATCGTGGTGCCACGGTCGTCGTGGCAAATGGACGCCCCACCAAGCTCGATCGGTATGCGTCGGTTTCGCTTCGCTACAAGTACGGTGAGGCCGTCAGCACCTTGAACAATTTCGCTGTCGTTGCCGGGCGCAAGAAAGCGATTGATACGGATTTTGTCGATGCGCGTGCCGACGGTTTCGCGGAATTTCAGGAATCACTGAAGGGCGCTCGCGTTCCTAAAGAACAGACTGCCGCGGCTGAAGCCTTACTGGATGCCGAGAACCTGATGATATTTGTGGGTTCTGAGGGCCTTACGCTTCATCAACACGCCGAACTGATGCAGGCCGCTGCTAACCTGGTGATCATAACGGGACATGTCGCTCGACCGAACAATGGGCTGGTACCTGTGTGGCCTGGCGCGAATATGCAGGGCGCGCTTGATCTTGGTTTCTCGCCCGAAGCAACGATGGACATGCTGGACAACCTGCCGTTGATGTGGGTCGTTGGCGATACTGACCCGGTGTCTGAAAATGGGCGTATGGCCCAGGCGCTCTCCGAAGCGGAATTCGTGGTGGTAGCCACCCAGTTTATGACGCCGACGGTTGAAAAGGCGCATATGGTGCTGCCTGTGCAAAGTTTCGCCGAACGGGAAGGTACGTTTACCAATGGCATGCGCCGCGTGCAACGGTTCTATATGGCGCAGACTCCGCTGAATGGCACCATGCCGGCCTGGAAAGTCTTTGCGCATATCAATGAACGGATGAAGGGCGGAAGCAAGCCCAAGATCGCGCCGAATGTGGTCATGCGTGAAATTACGCAGCATGTGTTGCGCTATGGCGAGATGGACTATGCAAGCCTGGCGCGGGTTGAACCACAATTCCCGAAAGTCGGTGGCGAAGATTTGTATTACGGGGGAACGGCGTATGCCAATCGCGGAGGGCTGGGTATCCAGTGGGCAACGAACGCAGAGAAGGAAAAGTACAGTCTGGTTGTCCGCCCGGTAGATACGTCGAAAGACAAGCCTGAGGGCCTTGTGGTGGTTCCCGTGAAAGTGCTATTTGACCGCGAACCCCTATTTGCACCGAGCGCCATCATGCACCACCGTATTCCCGAGCCATACGCAGAACTTAACGCGGATGATGCTGCTGAGCTTGGTATAGCTGATGGCGACCAGGTGATTCTGGCGGCAGACGGGGTACAGGTAGTTGTCAAAGCGCGTGTGAATGGCAGGTCCCCGTTAGGAGCCGTGTTGCTTCCTCAGCACTTGAACTCGGCACCGGTTCCAGTTGCACTTGCAACGTGCACTGTGGAGAAAATGGAGGAATAGACCCGGTATGTTTGGTCCAGGTGAAACTAGCGTAGTGATAGAATGCGCCGGCAATGGCACCTGCACGGTGATTCACTCGATATTGACGAGTGTGATTCTCTTTGTCGTTTTGCTCACCGGGTTTGCATATACAACGGTTCTGGAACGGCGTTTTCTGGCTTTCATGCAGTCTCGAATCGGCCCTAATCGCGCTGGCCCCTACGGGCTGCTGCAACCGGTTGCGGATGGCATCAAACTGATCTTCAAAGAGGATGTAACACCAGTCCATGCACAGAAGGTTGTGTTTTGGCTAGCTCCGGTGATCAAAGCGGTGCCCGCGCTTATCGTGTTAGCGGTGGTCCCATTCGGCCCCAGGGTTGCTGTGCCCTGGTTTGATGGCAACTGGTACCGGCTATCGCAGGGGGTGGCTGATGTCAATGTCGGCGTGTTGTGGCTGCTTGGCATCACCAGTATCAGCGTCTATGGTGTGGTATTGGCCGGGTGGTCTAGCAACAATAAGTATGCGATGCTAGGTGGATTGCGCTCCTCGGCTCAGATGGTGAGCTACGAGCTCAGTATGGGGCTGGCGCTTGTTGTTCCCGTCATGCTGGCCGGGTCTATGAGCATCGGCGATATTATTGAAGCTCAGAATGATCCGCCCATTCTGGGATGGTTTATCTTTCAAAATCCTGCCGCGGCGGCGGTGATGGCCGTCGCGCTGTTGGCGGAGGTTAATCGTGCCCCGTTCGACATGCCAGAGGCGGAGCAGGAGCTGACAGCGGGCTATCATTCCGAGTATAGCGGGATGAAGTTCGCCATGTTTTATCTTGCAGAATACATTAGCATGATCGCCGTAAGCGCGGTGGGCGCGGCCATGTATTTTGGGGGATATCACTTCATTGGGGTCGACAAAGCGCCTTTGCTGGGTCCAGTGGTCTATGGCATCAAGGTGGTCATCTTGCTGGTTTTCATGATCTGGGTGCGTGGCACGCTACCTCGCATTCGCTATGACCGGCTGATGACATTGGGGTGGAAGGTCATGTTGCCGCTGTCGCTGTTGGCAGTTGTCTGGACGGCAGCCGCTGTGATATTGGAGGAAGAAGTTAGCAGTGATGCGGTTCTCGTTATGGCAATTGCTGCCTGGATCGTATTTCTCGCTTCTGCGTCGCTCTGGTTGCACCGCGTGGGGCGCAAGCCCGATGCCGTAGCGCGTGCCCACGTCGAGTTCGTGTCGCTCTCCGGGCGATCGGGTATAGGTTTATTGACATTGCATGCAGCCGACAAGATGTTGGGAGTGCCGTTTTCGCTTTCTCGTGGAGAAGGTGAAGAGGCCCCAACACCGGGTGACACAGATGCTGATGGTAATGAAGCTGCACGCGACTAACTGCGGGAAAGTAATGTAGGGGAGTAGTGGAATGAACCTAGTACGCGGGTTTGCCACGACGATAAAGCATGTTTTCGAAGGGCCGGTGACAGTAGAATATCCAGAGCAAGAACGGCCCGTTCGCCAGCGCTTTAAGGGGCGGCACGCGCTCAAACGCTATGACAATGGCCTGGAAAAGTGTATCGGCTGTGCCCTTTGTGCGGCGGCGTGCCCGGCTGATGCGATTTGGGTTGAGGCAGCAGAAAACACGGACGAGGAGCGATATAGCCCCGGTGAACGATATGCCAAGACATATGAAATCAATATGTTACGGTGCATATTCTGTGGTTATTGCGCGGATGCGTGTCCGACTGAGGCCATTGTCCTGGAGCACGAGTATCGTTTGAGCTTCCACGATCGCCGTGACGCAATTTATACCAAAGACATGTTGCTTGCTCCGCTTCCGCCAGGTGTCGAGGGGACTCCACGCCAGACAGAACCGGGGCAGTTTGACCGGGCGATTCCAGACATGGAGGATCCCAAGTAGTATTCGGGTCGATGAGCTTGCACTCTGCACGCTGTGTCATTTCCGCAGCAGGATGGTGTATGTGTATTTTGTAGCCGGTCGAATGCGTTAGGACGGCAGATATATGGAACTCACGCTCTTTATCATTGTGGGCGCAATAGCGGTAATCGCTGCTGCCATGATGCTAATCAGCGAGAACGCAGTGTATAGCGCGCTGTTTCTCATATTGAACCTGGCGTGTATCGCGTTCTTGTTTCTGATGCTCAACGCACCGTTTCTGGCGATGGTTCAGGTGACCGTCTATGCCGGAGCGATCATGGTGCTCTTCTTGTTTGTGATTATGCTGCTGGGCGCAGAAAGTATCCACCCGGCGCTTCAAGCCCGTTTTCGCTGGTTGACGCCGATGGTGGTGGTGCTTGCGCTGGCTTTCCTGATTGTCACCAGCGTGGCGATTATCAACGGAGAAGTTGGGCTGACGACTCCCCGCTCCGACGAGCCACGTATTCGGGTTGTCCATGTATTAGGTGGAGTGGACGCGATCGACGCCTACCTGGATGGCGAGCTAATTGCCGGGGGGTTGTCCTATCGTGACGCATCAGGTTTTGAGCGGTGGGAACCGGGGCACTATGACTTTGCCGTATTCCCCGCCGGCGCTGACCCGGACGCTGAGGCTGCCTTGCTTCAGCAAACGGTCACCGTGAGTGAGGACAAAGCGCTTTCACTGACGGTCGTTGGGCAGATAGGCGAGGGGTCCAATGAGGCTAAGCTGATTGCGGCAGCGCACACCCTTGATTTTAGTGATGTTAAGGATGGGTTGCGCGTGGTGGTGGTTAACGCGTTGCCGGGTCGTCCCCGCGTGGACGTGCGCGATACCGAAGTCCGCGATCCGTTTTTGAGTGGGGTGGCTTATGGTGAAGCGCGTGAATTTCAGATGTCGAAGGGCACGCGTGAAATTGGCTTATATGCGGAGGGCAGCCCCCATAACCGCCTGGTTTCACTTCCCAAACAGACTTATGAGGCGGACACCTGGCAATTATGGGTCTTTGCCGAACTGCGGCGGCCCGATAATTCGTTTGAAGATGTGGTCGTGACTCTTGAGACATTTGCCACAACCACGTTTGGTAGCCCCACCCATGTCGGTCGTCTGCTTTTCACCGACTATGTGCTGCCGTTTGAAATCGTGGCGGTGTTGCTTCTTGTGGCGATGATTGGTGCCATTGTGTTGACACACGAAACCAGTGTCCAGCGCCGTCAGGTGGTCCGTCGGCTGGCAAATCCGCCTGCCACCCTGGACGAACCAACGTCGAGCGACGTGAATCAGTAGGGGCTGCGTACCTCAGTTTGAATGAGGGGGAATCTCCAAAATGGAGTCTTCGAATATTTCGGTTGAATTGTACGTTCTGCTCAGCGCAGTGTTGTTCATCATGGGGACAATGGGCGTGCTGTTACGTCGGAATGCCATTCTGGTGTTCATGTCCGTTGAACTCATGCTGAATGCGGCAAACCTGGCCCTAGCCGCGTTTGCTCGCGAGTGGGCCAACGGCGATGGTCATCTGATGGTCTTCTTCGTCATGACGGTGGCTGCGGCAGAAGTGGCCGTTGGGCTGGCATTGATCGTCGCAATTTTCCGCACGAAGAAGAACATTGACATTGATACGTTGCATCGGTTCAAGGATTAAGCACTTCGGGCTATCCGTGCCTGACTTGGTGTATTGTGGCGCATGGACCCAAAGGAACGCCCATGGAAAACTTCTTTGATCTTGTACCGTTTATAGTCCTGGTTCCAATGGCTGGGGTGCTGATCAACCTGTTCGCTGGCAAGAATCTTGGTGAACGAGGCGTCGGCATTGTGGCCGTAGGTGCCAGTACCACGGCATTTTTCATCGCAGTGTTGCTGTGGATTGCACAAGTGGACACAGGCTACAAAGCCGCTGTGGTGAATGCGCCCTTTTTGTCCGACTGGATCAACATCCCTTCGGCCAACGTGACAATCCCCTGGGCTTTCCGGGTGGATACATTGAGCGTGACGATGATGCTTGTCGTGACAGGCGTCGGGACGCTGATTCACATCTACGCGGTCGGCTACATGCATGGGGATTCGCGCTTCCCGCGTTTCTTCGTGTACATGAATTTGTTCCTGTTCTTCATGTTGCTCCTCGTCACCGGAAACAACTTCCTGATGATGTTCGTCGGTTGGGAAGGTGTGGGGCTGTGTTCGTTCTTGCTGATTGGCTTCTGGTTTGACAAGCCTCGTGGCGAAGGGTGGAAAAATAGCGACGCGGCGCGGAAGGCGTTTATTGTCAACCGCGTGGGTGACTTCGGACTGATACTGGGCGTGCTCATCACCTTCTATACCTTCGGAACGCTCGACTTTTACAAGCCCAACGAACAGCCCCTGGTACACCACGTAGAAGCGGCTGAGGAGCCGTCGCTATATGCTCCTGAACTCGAACACGAAACCGAAGAGCACCGCGTCGAAGGCACCGCGGGAGTGTTCAACCAGGCCGAAACCTGGCTTGAAGAAGGCGATCACCACGTGGACTTCGGCATGTTCTCATTGAGCTTTGAGGCAACGCTCACCGTTATCACCTTGCTGTTTTTGCTTGGGGCAACCGGGAAGAGTGCGCAGATCCCGTTGTTTATCTGGTTACCTGACGCCATGGCTGGCCCTACGCCCGTCAGCGCCTTGATTCATGCGGCGACGATGGTGGCTGCTGGTGTCTACATGATGGTGCGAGCGAACGTTTTTTATCATGCGGCTGAGTTCTCATCGCTTGTCGTGACCATCATCGGCGCGACAACTGCTCTGGTGGCCGGTTTTATTGCGCTCGGACAGTGGGACATCAAGCGTGGGCTGGCCTATAGTACGATCAGCCAGCTCGGATTCATGGTGGCGGCGGTAGGCGTCGGCGCTTATGCCGCAGCTATGTTCCACCTGGTGACCCACGCCTGTTTTAAGGCATTGTTGTTTTTGGGATCGGGGTCTGTCATTCATGGCGTAGAGCACGGGCATCATCATGCTACGCATGGACATCCGGGCCATCTCGACGATGACTTTGATCCGCAGGACATGCGTTTCATGGGCGGCTTGAAGGACAGGATGCCCGTGACCTATTGGACATATCTATTTGGCACGCTTGCCCTTGCTGGCATCATTCCGTTTGCCGGTTTTTGGTCCAAGGATGAAATTCTGCTGGATTCGCTCAGGGTTGGCGTGGATGAAGGCCTGGTGAGCGGTTATATCGGCTTTGTGTTGCTGCTTGTTGCGGCGGCTTTTACCGCCTTCTACATGTGGCGGCAGGTGAGCCTGGTGTTCTACGGCAAACCGCGCCATGCCGGGGCGGAACATGCAGAAGAGTCAAGCCGCCTCATGACGGTTCCGCTCATGGTTCTGGCGGCGTTAAGTTTGCTCATTGGGCTAATCAATGTGCCGAGCGGTTTCCCCATCCTGGATTGGCTGTTTGGTGAGCACCAGTTTACGAGCTTCCTTGAGCATAGCGTAACCTATGCCCATGCCGGCTCATTCAGCTTCTTGCTGGCCACATTTGCTGTGCTGCTGGCTCTGGGAGCGATCTACCTCGCCCGGTCGGTCTACAGCGACCGGGTACTCGAGACCCTGAGACGCGATCCTTTGGAAGTCGATCCGCGTACAGCCAGGACGTTCGCACTGGCGAATGCCAAGCTATATTGGGACGAGTTCTACTTCAAGGTGATCGTTTACCCCTATCGTAACGCTGCCTATTATCTCGCTGAGCAGATCGACTGGCGATTCTTGCACGATTTTGTCCATGATCGCCTGATCCGCGATCCCTTCAACACGACAACCGGGGTGCTGACTTGGCGTGTCGATAAGCAAACGATTGACCGCTTCTTCGATGGACTTGGCATTCTGACGCGTTCAGCCGCGGCCCGTCTTCGCCGGATTCAGACGGGTTATGTGCACATGTATGCGCTGAGTGTATTGTTTGGCGCACTGTTGGTCATGTTCTTGATTCTTCTGCCTTTGATCCGAAATTGGCTAGGACTGTAACACAGAGGGGCCATACTTATGGAAGATATCTCGCTGGTCACTGTGGTATTCATGCTCCCGTTGGTGGGCCTGATTCTGTTGCTACTGTTTTCGCGTACCGAGCAGGCGTATAAATGGGGGGCATTAGTAACCTCGCTGGTGACGTTTGGTGTGTCATTGCTGCTGGTTCGAAACTTCGATACCGGCGAAGCGGGGCTGCAAATGGTCCAGAAGATGGACTGGATCACGGCCGATTCGTTCACGATTCGCTACTACGTAGGCGTTGATGGAATCAGCATCTGGCTTGTGTTGCTGACGACATTTATCATGCCGTTGGCGATTCTATCCTCATTCAACCCGATCAAAGATCGTGTACGGCTGTATTACATCTTCATGCTCCTGATGGAATGGGCGATGGTGGGCGTCTTCGTGGCGCAAGACCTGTTCCTATTCTACATCTTTTGGGAAGTGACACTTGTGCCCATGTACTTCCTGATTGGCATCTGGGGTGCGGAGCAGCGTATCTATGCGGCGGTGAAGTTCTTTCTCTACACGATGGCAGGCAGCTTGTTGATGTTGCTGGCCATTCTGTGGTTGGGGAATGAAGCCGGGACGTTTAGCGTGCCGGATATCCTCGCTCTGATGGAAAGCGGAGAATTGGCGCTAAGCACTACCACCGCCCGCTGGCTATTCTTGGCGTTTGGTATCGCCTTCGCCATCAAGGTTCCGATGTGGCCCCTCCATTCATGGCTCCCAGATGCACACGTACAGGCTCCTACGGCGGGTTCAGTGATCCTGGCCGGTGTGTTGCTCAAGATGGGAACCTATGGTTTTGTGCGTTTCAACCTCCCGTTGTTCCCCGAAGCGAGTGAAACCTTTGCTCCCTATATTGCGTTGTTGGCGGTGATCGGCATTATTTACGGGGCGTGGGTGAGCTATGGGCAGAAGGATGTCAAGAAGCTGGTGGCGTATTCGTCGATCAGCCACCTTGGTTTCGTCATGCTTGGCATCTTTGCCTTGAATTCGGCGGGCATCGAAGGCAGTATCTTGCAGATGGTCAACCATGGCATCAGCACCGGGGGATTGTTCCTCGTGGTTGGCGTGCTGTATGAACGGCGTCATACCAAGCTGATGAGCGCGTTTGGTGGCATCTGGCGAGCGATGCCTCTTTATAGCGGTGTTGCCCTGGTTATTGTGCTATCGAGCATGGGTTTGCCGGGCCTGAATGGTTTCGTTGGCGAATTCACCATCTTGCTCGGCTCTGCCGGTTCCGAGGTGTTGAGCTGGTGGTTTACTTTCTTTGCCGCGCTGGGCGTCATACTGGCGGCAGTCTACATGCTCTACATGTTTAATACTGTCTTCATGGGCGCATTGGATAAAGAAGAAAACAAGCACTTGCCCGATCTGAACTGGCAGGAATTGTGGGCGCTCATTCCGATCCTGGTCATGGTCTTTGTCATCGGAATTCAGGCCGGGTACTTCTTTGAATTCATGGATGGTTCGGTGCGAGAACTAGTCGACCACGTCAACACGGTTGTGATGTCGTCGGCTGGTCGATAAAGGCGGTGACGAGCGATGTTTGAAGTCCCAAGTCTGAGTGATCTCAACGTCATCGCGACGCTGCCGGGCACTCTGCTGGCATTGGGGGGGTGCATCCTGATGCTGGTAGACCTGTTCATTCCGCAGAATCGTAAGTATATAACCGTCATTCTGGCGATGGCGGGGTTAGGCGTATCGCTGGTTCTGGCGTTGCTTTCGCTGGGAGACGTGGTCGAGTTCGGTAACAGCGATGTGGCGTTCGGCGGAATGTACATAGCCGACTCGTTCAGCGATGTGGTGAACGTGACTGCCTTGATCACCGCGATGCTTGGGGTCATGGTAGCGTACAATTATCTGGAACGGATCGGGCGGCAGCGCGGTGAATACTACTACTTGTTGCTGTTCACTACGACCGGCGTCATGTTCATGGGGGCGGCTGGCAATCTCGTTGTGGTGTTCGTTGCCCTCGAACTGCTGTCGATACCGCTGTATATCTTGAGTGGCTTCCGATGGCCTCAGGAAGAGTCAGAAGAAAGCGCGCTCAAGTATTTCATCCTCGGGGCGTTTGCTTCCGGCTTCCTGGTCTACGGCATCGCGTTGGTTTATGGTGCGACTGGCACGACGGATTTCCGCCAGATTTGGCAGGCAACAGGCGAAATTGTTGCAAAGGATTCGTCCAGCCAATACTTGCTGCTCATTGGAACAGGGCTGATTCTCGTTGGTCTCGGCTTCAAAGTTGCAGCAGTGCCGTTCCACATGTGGACGCCTGACGTTTATCAGGGTGCACCAACCTCCGTAGTAGTCTACATGAGCGTCGCCGCGAAGGTGGGCGGATTTGCTGCCATGGTGCGTGTGTTCGGCTCGGCGATGACCAGCCTCGTGTTGGACGGCGGGGCTGTTGCGGCCTGGCAGGATACGATCTGGTTGATCGCGGCGCTGACCATGATTCTGGGCAATGTCGTGGCGATTGTCCAGAGTGACTTGAAGCGCTTGCTGGCGTACTCCAGCATTGCGCACGCTGGCTATATCTTGATTGCGGTTGCGGCTGCTGGTTCGCCGGCGGTCACCGACGAGGCGGGCCGGGCTGTGGTTATCTATCTGCTGGCTTATGCGTTCACGAATGCCGGCGCATTTTCTGTGGTCGTCGCCGTCGAAAAAGATGATGCATCAAACACTGGCCTTGATAGCATGCGCGGGTTGGCGGCGAAGCAGCCGCTTCTGGCCGCGTCAATGGCCGTGTTTATGTTGAGTCTCACGGGGATTCCGCTGACGGCGGGCTTTATGGGGAAGTGGTTTGTTTTTAAATCCGCCCTGGCCGCCGATCTTGTGCCGGTGGCAATCATCGGCGCTGTGACAAGCCTTGTGTCTGCGTTCTACTACCTTCGTATCATATGGTTTATGTATTTCGAAGAAGGAGCGGGCGAAGCTCAGGTTCCCTGGCCCTTAGCATGGGCGATCAGCATTGCCACTGTTGGAACTCTGATGCTTGGTGTTTTCCCCTACCTGCTTTCCGACATGGTCAAAGATATCACGCTGGCTTTCGGCGGCTAGCGACTGTCTTGGATTTGTATATCGGCGAGGCGGCTCATGGGTCGCCTCGTTCGTGTTGTTGAATATCAGCACCCGGTTGACCGGGTATGGTAGACTGACTACAATCCGCTTTGGTTCAGAACCCTGGGATTCGGTAGTGTATAACTAATCGCAGGTAACGGGGACATTGATTGATATGGACAAAGAGCCGCGAACACCCGCTGATGTGCCGCTGGATGAGTATGGACAGCATTATTTTGAAAACTACAACTACGCCGATCGTCCACTGGGACGTTTCAGCATGTATTGGTTTGCCCGCCGGTACTATGCTGCGCTCGTGCGACAATTTGCCCCTTCTAAAGGTACAAGATTGCTCGAAATGGGATGTGGGCTAGGGCATTTGCTGGGATTGCTGGAAGACGATTTTGAGTGCGTGGGCATTGATATTGCGCCTTACAGCATCGAACAACTCAAAGTGAATGCGCCGAAGACGCAAGGCATCGTTATGAGCGCGGAAGATTTATCCTGTTTTGCTGATGGCGAGTTTGGCGTGGTGGTAGCCCTTCATCTCGTTGAGCATTTAACCGATCCGCTTGGGACGATTCGGCAAGTTAACCGTATTCTGGGCGATGGCGGCCTCTTTCTGTTTGCGACACCCAATCCCGGATACGTGTTGCGGCGTTTCAAGAATCCAAACACCGATGCAATTGGCAAGGACCCAACCCATATCAATGTGCAGCCACCGGCCCAATGGCGTTCCTGGTGCGAAGCCAGCCAGTTTCAGGTGTTACGACATTTCGGCGATGGTTTGTGGGATGTTCCCTACTTTCCCGTCATTCCGAAGGTTGTCCAGTTTGGATTGTTCGGCCTCCCTGCGTTGGCTCAGGTGTTGACGCGAACCACGTTTACTCCCGTCTCTATGGGTGTAAACCAGGTCGTCGTTGCGCGAAAAGTTCGAGATCTATGAAAATGCTGCGATCAGGAGATTTCGAATGAGGTTTCTGAAACACATACTCTTGAGTGGAGTGTTAGTGGGTTTATTCTATTGGCTGGTGAGGTATTTCAGGCCAAAACATTCAACGCTGGTGCTCAACGAGAAGGTGGTCGTTATCACTGGCGCGTCCTCGGGCATTGGGCGAGCACTGGCCTTCGCCTTTGCGCGGCGGGCTTCGAAAGTTGTACTGGTGGCCCAGGACGTGGATCGCCTTGATGCTGTCAGGCGGGAGATCCAGCCGTACACCTCAGATGTGCTTGTGATTCCGGCGGATATATCGGATGAACAACAACTCCGGCGAATTGTCGATGAGACGCTTGAGCGATTTGGGCGAATCGATGTGCTGGTCAATAACGCGGGCATTATAGCCGGTGGCCCCCTTGACGAGCAGACCCCTGAACTCATCGAGCCCGTTATTCGAACCAACCTGTTGGCGGCTATCCAACTGACCCGGCTTGTGCTGCCAACCATGCTTGAGCACAATCATGGTTATATCTTGAATATCGGTTCAGGGATGGGGCGTACCGCCGTGCCGCTTTTCGCTCCCTACGTGGCCAGTAAATATGGGCTATCTGGTTTTACCGATGCGCTACGGCGGGAGTTGCACCGCACCGGTGTACACGTAACACTGGTCCAGCCTGGCTGGACACACACCGCCATGATTAATCCGGCGATTGAGGAACTGCTGGAACAATATGGTTTTCGCGTGGAGCATCCGGACTTTGTGGCTGAGCGTGCGGTGTTGGGGCTTGTGCGAGGGGAGCACGAAATTGTCTTGGGAGGTCCATTGGTCCAACTAGGGATTCTTGCCGAGCGTTATGCCCCCATTTTGGTCAGGCTTTACTGGCGGCTCTGGTTAACCCCGGAGTGGAAAGCCAGGATGAGTCGAATCGGGACGGTGTGAGCGCGTTGCCTCACATCACGGTTTCATATCCGAATATCTCTGTCGCCACCTTGTGATGGCTTCGCGTGTGCTTTCAAACGCCAATTGAGGAAGCACATCCTCTGGGCTTAGCCACATCACGTCGACCGCATCATCGTGCGCGCGAGCAATTCCATTGGTGACTTTAGCCGAGTAGGTTAGCACGATTGACGCGCCGTCTGCGGAGGATCCGCCGGTTACGTTGATCAACCCGGTGATGTCAATATCAAGGCCAGTTTCCTCCTTGACCTCGCGGAGCAGCGCTTCGTCTGGCGCTTCTCCATAGTCGACGTATCCTGCTGGCAAAGCCCATTTTCCACGCCCAGGGTTGACTCCCCGCTTGATTAACAGGATTTGGTTGCCTTGTTCGATAAAGGCGACAACTGCCACTTTGGGATCATCGAAATGGACGAAGCCGCAGGACGGACACACGCGACGCCGTTTGCCGTAAGCATCCCGGTCTGCCATCTCATTCCCACAAACCTGGCAAAAATTCACAGGCGGTTTCATTGACGGTGAGCCTTTCGTGCGCCAAGCGCGAGCAACCCGCTTGAGATCAGAAGCACAACGAATCCAATTGTTACCAGCCAAACTGAAATGTTTGCGGGTGGTGCGTCGCCGGTTGCGGCGATCGGGGCAGCTTCGCGCGCTTCCGGTCGGGCGATTTCATTTTCCCCCGGCGCAAGGGTTTGAGATGCCTCTGCTCTGGCGGCTGCTGTGTCCTCATCCACGGACGGTTGTGAGACGGCTTCGCCCGGCGTTGCTCCGGCTGCCTCGTCGCGGAAGGCGGTATTGGCTTCAGGGGGGGCAAGGCTGACCTGCGTGGGCAAGGGCATTTCGAAACCACCGAGATTTTCAGCTCCCTGCGGAGTTTCAGTGCCAATTTCTGCCGGTATCTCACTATCCTGCGAATCGACTGGTTGAGAGACATCCTCAGGCGCTGCGCCCGCCATTCCCATCTCTTCTTCGACTGCTGGTGCGGGCGCGGCAATTCCCGCCTCCGGAGCTATGGCACCATCTGCTTCTAACTGATCGCCTACAGACTGTGATTCGGCGCTAAACGCCGCCGCGGCCTCACCTGGGGAATCCATAGGGGAGGGCGAACCTGTGGGGGGCCGGTATTCAACAGACGGGGCAGGCGATCCGGTGGGAGGGACCTCTGGGCTGGCGCTTGGTCGTGTCTGAATTGTGGGATTGAGCGTGCTGCTTTCGGAGGCAGCAGGCGATGCTGTGGGAGCTGCTGTTTCCTTGTGAGCAGATGTTTCGCTGGCATCGTCAGGCGCTGCAAGGGCCACTTGTGTATTGGAATATGATGCAGGATGGGGCGTGGGCTTTAAACTTCCGGCCCACTGGTTCAGCAACAAGGCCGATAGAAACAGGGCTATGGCCGCGGCAGCCCCCACCAAACCAGATAGTTGATAGCTGTTCTGGACTGCGACGAGGCGTCTCCACCAGGGAACCGTCCGCGAATACGTCGTCGGGTCTAACGTAAAATTGCGTGGAGCTTGCAGCGTGGGCAGCATGCTGGCCAGGTACACCGTATGGCGCAACTCATCAAGGGCGTGCCGGAGCGACGCTTCCTGAGAAAGTCGCAGTTCGAGCATGCGAGCATCGGAATCATCCAGTTCGCCGTCCAGGTAGGCGGACAGTAATTCAAGATCGCGCTCAGATAATTCGTCTTCGTAGATTGGCATCTTGCGCCTGACTGGTTAGAACTACAACGTGATCTTCATCTGCAAGATGAAGTTACTCGTTCATAAGACGATACTTTGCCGGCAAAAGTTCCCGAACGGCACGCAGGCACTCACGCAAACGTCCCCGTGCCCGGCTGAGCCTGGATTTGACGGTGCCGAGAGGCAAGCCGGTAATCTCGGATATCTCCTGATAGCGATAGCCCTCCACATCCGATAGGACAGCTACGATTCGCTGCTCGTCTGGCAGCGCCAGGATGCAATCTTGAATCGCCTGGAGAAGTTCATTGCGTTGGGCCTGCTGCTCGGGCGGGTCCGGCTCGTGATGCAACGATTGCTCAGATGCTGGCTGTAGTTCGTGTAGGGCATCGAGCGACGAGACGGGCTGGCGCTTGCGGCGACGCAACTCGTCGTAACACGCATTGGTCACGATGCGAAGAAGCCACGGCTTGAATCGTGTTCCCTTGAACTGGCGAATCTTCCGGTAAGCAGCAATGAAGGCATCCTGCGTGACATCGGCTGCCGTGTCGGCTTCACCGACAATCCGGTACGCAACGGAATAGGCCATGTTTTGATACGTCAAAACCAGTTGGTTGAAGGCCTCGACATCCCCGCGCTGGGCTGCCTTAATCAGGCTGCTTTCTTGCATCATAATTCCCGGCTTTTCCGCCGAAAAAACTGGCGAAACGGCATTGACGGATCGCCAAAATCAGCATATACTTGCACCAGTCATGCCGAAGTGGCGGAATTGGCAGACGCACGCGACTCAAAATCGCGCGGGGTAACACCCATGTGGGTTCGACTCCCACCTTCGGCATATTCATTTATAGGACGCCGGGACGAGCGAAAATCCCGGCGTTTCTGTTTCGGCAAGAACTAATTCTTGTCCTAAGTGGCGGATGCGGATTATAACAGGTGATGGGTTGACGGTCTAGGAATGGCAAGGTGGTGATGTATGCCGAAACGCTACGTAGGATCACTGTTGGTTGGTATCCTCATTGGGCTGGCTGCCGGGGTGTTCCTGGGGTGGGGGCCTTTTCCGGTTGAGTATACGAATAGTCCGTTGTCTGACCTCGCTCCGCGTTTTCAAGAAGAGTATACTGTGATGGTGGCCGAGGGATACCAGTATGATCGCGACGTTAATGCTGCATTACAACGTCTGCAACCACTGGGTAAAGAGAACTCGATTGATTATGTCCTGGATTTGACTGAACGATATATTAGCCAGAGCAACCTGTCCGATATCCCTGTTATGGTCGCATTGGTTGAGGCTTTCATTGGTCCGGACAATTTGCCGTCAGTGATGCGTTTGTATCGCCCGACACCGGTTTCGACACCCGCTGTATCCGATGATCCATAGCGTTGGAGTACCATGACGTCAAGTAGACACGTGCGTTCAGGTGGGGGAATTTCCTGGGTCGCGTTAATCATTGGTGTCACGCTCGGCATTGCCGCCGGGCTGGTTTATACCTGGGAAATTGACCCGGTGGTTGAGCGGAACACAGCCCCCTGGCAACTAGGCAATGCGGCACGCGAGGACTATGTAGTTGCCGTGGCGCTGAGTTACGCGAACAATCAGGATCTGGCGCTGGCCTTTAACAGGTTGCGGGCGGTCAGCCCCAGACAGAACGTATGGGAATTAGTTGCCGAAGTTGCTTGCCGGCGCGTCAAGACCGGGAAAACCGTCACGAACAGTGACATTCGAGTGATCCGCGCACTTGAGCAACTTTATGCCCCACAGGGAGCTAGCGGTTGTGCAGATGGGCTGTACCCAACGCCCGCACCGATGACGTTTGCAACGATTGCCCCGACACTTACTCCCACAGCAACGCTCACACCACCGCCATCCAAGACTCCGACACTTCCTGCGCCAACTCCCACGCCCTCAGGGAGTACTCAGCCGACCAGCACGCCGGTTTCTGGTGGTTATGTGTTGGCTCGTCTGCAATCATTCTGCGATCCGTCGCTGAACGGCGTGATTGAAGTACGTGTCTATGATAAGCAGGGGGTGGGGGTTCCGGGGGTGCCAGTCACTGTAACCTGGGGTGGGGACGAGGCGAACACGTTTTTCACCGGTCTGAAACCGGAACGTGAGGACGGTTACGCTGATTTCGCAATGGTGCCCGGTCGCACCTACAGCGTTTCGATTCCCAACCTTGTGTCGTCCGTCCCGGCGGTAGAGGCTGTTCCTTGTGAGGCTGATATCGAAGGCGAGCAGGTAACGGCGGTGACCTCATACGTGGTCAATTTCCAACAACGCGCGAATTGATGGCCGGGTGATTGGGGGCGGGCGCTCGTTGCCTCGCCCCGCCAGTGGTTCGTTTCATTTAACCGCTGACGATCCATTGATCAAATCGTGCGCTCTCGACCAAATCCACCTTTGCCAGGTGCGGGGCTTGTAACCAGGCCGACAGGTTTCTCCAAAGCGGGATGGCAGGGAACGTACCCTCCGTGCCCCAAAAGTGATTTTCGACCTGAGCATAAAGTTCTGCTCGTGTTGTGATGTCCATTTCCACACTTGCGCGGTCAAGCAGCGCATCTGCTTCGTCACATTCACGTGTGGTGCGGAGGTAACCGTAGCGACAATGTAACGAGTCATACAACCAGGCGTTTGCATCAGAGTAGTCTTCCCGCCAGGTTGCCATCCAAATATGTGGGCGCTCGACCGCTTCCTGGTCGTAGTTGGCAT
Organism: uncultured Anaerolineaceae bacterium; assembly: GCA_964611395.1. Classification (GTDB taxonomy): domain Bacteria; phylum Chloroflexota; class Anaerolineae; order Aggregatilineales; family Aggregatilineaceae; genus CAZSXY01. The sequence continues at coordinate 22,448 of CAZSXY010000031.1, forward strand.
GCGCAAGCTCAATGAGCCAGGCTCTTGAGACAGCGTTGATGACGAACAATCCTGGGTTACAGCCGAGAACTGACGACCACTGTTGCGTGAGAGTGCTGGCAACTTCCATCCACCTGGGATCATCATCCGGAACATAGATGGTCAGGGGTTCTGGCATGTTGTTGCAGCCAGAAAAACCGGCTTCGGCCAGGAATTGTCGGGCTTCCCCAGGCGCGTAGCCTGCCGGGATGGTGTTGCTGGGGCTGGCGATGACAAAGGAGGGGGTCACTTGATTCACTGGCTTAACCTGGTCAGCGAACACCTGCTCAATGAGCGCTGTGCGATCAATCGCCGTGGCCAAAGCTCGCCGGGCATCCGCTTTGTCAACCACTGCGCGTTCATAGGAAAACCCCAGTACGGTCACTGATTTCCCTTCACGCACCTGGACGGATTCGGGGATTTCCTGCATGGCATCGGCAATCGCGTCGTCGGATAGGCGGATAAGATCCACCCGCTCTTCGGCAAAGAGGCTGATGCCATCAGCCGGAGCATCGAGAAATACAACCTCAACCTGCTGTACATTGCCTTCGGTAGAGTCTGGCCAGAAGGGGTTACGAACAATGGTCATACCGGCGTCGCTCCAGGCCTGGAGCGCAAACGGACCATTCGTCATGAATGTATCGCGCGTTGTCCAGTTGCTGCCCTGGTCGGTGATGATCTCGCGGGGCAATGGTCGAAATTCCGGGGTGCTCAGAAGCGCAGGGAGAAAGCTGACAGGAAAGGCAAGCTCGATTTCGAGCGTATGGGGCGCAACAGCGCGAACCCCAATTTCCCTGGCAACAAAAACATCATCGATCATTTCCGGGAATGTGTCTGCAACCTTCAGACATCCTTTGATAACCATGAGATTGGACGTGACTGGCGATGGACGGGTTGGATTGCAAGCTCGCTGAACGGCGTACACAAAATCGCCTGACGTGACCTGGCGCATTTGCACCATCTCGCCTTTTTGCTGATCGAAACGCACCCAATAGACATCATCCCGCAACTCGAAAGTCCATACCAGGCTGTCGTCGCTGACATGCCATGACCGGGCCAGCGCGGGTTCGATCTCTGACCTCAGCGGGTCGTATCGCATCAACCCCACGAATAAGTTCTCAACTAAGTCGCGTGCGTATGGATCGAAGCGTGAAAGAGTGGCCGGATCAAGCGAAGCAGGTTCAGGCATCGCGATGCGCACAGTTTCCCGGGGGGGCGTCTGAAGGGGTTCCTGGCCTTGAGCCGGTGTGACCCCGATCACGGTGAGTGTCAAAAGCACAATAAACGAAACAATGCGGGCTGACGTTGGTGCTCGAAAAACGTACATCGATCAATGCTCACTTGGATGTTTGATGTGCGACTCTATTCAGGTTTGTGAGCGTCTATTGTAGCGCAAACGTGGTAATGCAAACCACCGGATCACCACTGATGGACACGCCACAAAAAGTTTCTCTTGACACCTATGGAAAACCATGTCAACTTTGCATGAACTGGAAGCACGAGTTTGGAGTTCTGAGCGATGAGCAAAAAACTCCATCACGCCTCATTTGCATCAGGCGCATAACTCGCAATTCATGACCTGCAACCCATGTGCGCAGCTCTCTATCAATTTTGCATCCACGAGACCTTGACACTGTGGCTATCTGTGTGATGATCCGGTGGTAGAATACGTCACGTGTAGATGCCGGCCAACTGTGTTGTGGCGAGGGGCACGCCAATGCCTGAGAACAAGCACGATCCAAGCGCTAATGAGAAGCCTGTGGTTCGTCAAACATCATTGCTGGGCGACACCCGCTCTTCTCAGGCTATGCCCGCAGATGAGAAGGGCCGTCGTCAGCAATCTGCGCGACTGGCTCCACCCTGGCGCTTGTTGTTCCAAATTGGCCGCGATACCCAAACGTCGATTGGGATAGAGGTCAAAGACCGTATCATTATCGGGCGTGCCGATCCTGTTGCCGGTTTCTATCCTGACCTGGATTTATCGCCGTATGGGGGGCAGGAGGCAGGGGTTTCACGCCGTCATGCGGTTATCGTTCAAGATCAGGCCACCAAGGCGCTGTATCTTGAAGACCTGAACAGTACCAACGGAACCTGGATCAACGGCTTTTCATTGGAACCACGTCGCCGGTACCGCTTGCGGGATGGTGATGAGGTTGAATTAGGGCGTGTGCAGATTCTTCTCCGGTTTGTTCGTTCCCCCTATCGCTAGACTCGACGCTACATTTTCGCTGACAGCAGGTCACTGGCCCGCGTTTCTTGCGGCGTTTGTCCTGAGTGATAGCCGCATTTCGATTTGCCGAAATGTGACGGTATAGCCCATATCTGTATATGCGTGAAGCGTCGGATCGTCTTCTGCGACGTTGTAGCTGCTCCCGTAGGCTTCTGGATATCTGGCATGCAGATGGCTCAAGAGCGCGCGCGCAATGTGCGGGCGGGTGGGGCCTGGGCTGGCAGCCAAATCCGCCAGGCGAATCTCATAGCTTCTGGCCCAACCCAGCGCATACCCTACGGTCCTGTCAGCGCAAAATGCTCCCCAACCGTGAATGAATTCGGCGCGGTTTGCGAGAGATCGGTATCCGCGCTGCCAGCAATTCGGGATATCGTGAAACGCGTCGTAAAAGCTCAGCAATTCGAGCGGCGGGGCCGGTTGTACCGTGACACTATCATCGAGAGGCGTGCATTCCGCCGGTTTTCGCTCCATGACCAAAAGATACCGGGTGATGTCAAACCCGAAGCTATGGTAAAGGGCAAAGGCTCCCTCGTTTGCTTCAATAACTTCTAGCGTTACCTCGTGAAGCCCCCGGCGCTGAGCTTGGGCGATCAAATATTCCATCATCTGGCGTCCAATGCCCTGCCTGCGGCGACCAGGTATTACCCCCATGCCACCGATCCATCCGGTGTGCCCCCGTATGCCCAGTAAGCCAGTCCCCACGATCTCCCTATGATCGATTGCGGCGACCGATGCTGTTAACGACAAATCGTCATGTTGCATCAACGCTCGAAACGATCCTGGAGTCATGACGATGGGGGTGAAATAGTCGCTGTAGGCCAGATTAAACGCCGAGGTAAACTGCTCGAAGTCGACTTCTGAAACTGGATGAAAGGTTACTGGGACCATGATAAGCTTCTTTTGCTTGTGTGGGTTGTGGAAACTGCTCGAAATTGTCTCACTGGACCCGGTGAAAGGCAACTGGATTGACACCGGTATTAAGGGCGGCTTGCTGTCCCATCATGCGTTACTTGCGCGAGAGACCAGACAGGGTATAGTGTTTGATCGTTGCGCGTGTTCGGCAGGGATGCGAAAAAAATGAAAGTACATCGATTCACCAGAAGCTTGACGGATCGAACGCTTGGCGGCGTTTGCGGGGGGCTGGCGGAGTACCTTGGCGTTAATGCTTGGTGGGTGCGGACCCTTTTCGTTGTTCTGGGAGTTTTCACGGCAGGCACCGGTATTTTGATCTATTTGGCGTTGTGGTTTGTTATGCCACAGCAAACGCTGAAGGATATTCCCCTCAGCGGCTCTGTTGGAGAGCGTGCCAGACGGGCTGAGGTTGTCATACTGATTGGGGCCTCCGTTATCGGCATGGGCCTGGTCGTGTTGGCTCGCAATCTTGGAGTTCTTGCCAGCGAAAATGGCGATGCTTTTCTCCCATTGGTCGCGATTGTGTTTGGGGCTATGTTGCTTTTCAAGCAGCTTTGGAGGACAGCATGACGATCGCGCGACGCCAGGTTATGTGGCCACTATTGATGATCATCGTGGGTGGCATCTGGTTATTGATGGTCGCAGGGGCCTTGCCGGAAGCTGTCGGAGATATTCTTCTTCGTTCGTGGCCTGCTTTGTTGTTTCTCCTGGGCTTTGATGTGCTGTTCGGAAGAAGGCGTTTTCGCTTCTTGGGACGCTCGATTGACCTGAATGTGGTTGGAATCTTACTTACGGCGGTGATGTTGGGTGTAATGATCGCCGTCGCCTACCAGCATCAAGCGAATACGCTTCGGGTCGATCATTTTCAGCAACTCGTGCAAGAACTGGAACCGGAAGTAGAGCAAATCCGGATCGCTATTCACGTGCAGCGCACCTCGGTTGACATCTCAACGTTACCTGATGATTCGCAGGAAATACGGACGGAGTTTTCGGGGAGTCGTGAAAGTGATGTGGTAATGGAGTGGGCGGTTGAGGGGGATACCGGTCATTTGACCATTGATGAAACGTACCGTCACGCCATTCCTAAATTGGAAGACATTGGCCGGGGCACGCTGACCATACAATTGCCAGCGGGAGCGAGTGTTGAACATCTTGTTATCGATGGTGATCGTGGTGACTTGAAGGCCGACTTGGACCAATTGCGGGTTCAGCAGATTGATGTCGCGGTGGGGCGGGGGGATGTGTGGTTGGCCCTCCCTACGTTGGATGTCATGCAAGGTCGCGTCAAGTCAGGAGATGGGCAGCTTGAGTTGCTCGTACCCGCCGATATGGCCCTGGACGTAAAGCTTGAACCGGGGAGCGGAATTCCTCGCTATCACTATGATAGCTTCCGCTATGATGAGCTTCGTACCGGCGAATTGAAGCGCAAGAACGTTGTGGCTTTCCAGTATGTATTGGACGTGTGGCTGAAAGACGCCGCCGATCTGATCGTAACCGATCTGAAGTAATGGTCGCGAGCGAGGAGGTATGGGGTGGGGTGGCATCTTGCGTTTCACGCAGGCGTTATTCAAGGCCTGGATATTCTGCCGGGGAGTCCCAGCCTGATAGCTGTCTGGACTGGTCCTCGGGAGGTTCATTTCCTGAGCCTGGACTCAGGTGACCGTTACGGCTCATTGACGCTTGATTCACCGGAATTCGGCGCGGACGATATTTCTCGGTGGTTGGGAAGCATCCAGTCACTCCGCGCTCCGAATGGCCATTACTTGCCCACACTGCGGTTTAATGATTCTCAGATCGTGCATACATCGTATGATGGTCGCATGCTGGCCTATTTTGATCAGAACTCTGTTATGGTGGATGTGGATGGTGACCGGGTGATGCTCAGAGACAATAGGGAGTGTCCGATCCGGGCTACTGGCTTCGACCGCGAACTGGGTTCATTGGGCGTACTCGCAGATAACGCCACCCTGGAAATATATCAACAACACGTACTGGTTGGAACGTATCCTGTGGATATCAATGGGGGTTTGGGCCAACCGCGGTTGTTCCTGCCGGATGCTGCCGGGCGGCTCATTGTTGGCGATCCCGGACGCGTTCGCGTGTTTGATTTTCTTGGGCACAAACTTTTCGAGGCCCTTGATCCGGCACGAATTTCCAGTGTAGCGTGTTCACCGGGTGGCGAGTGGATCGCAGCCCTGAATATGACCGGTAAGTATCTAATGGTCTTCAATGGCGAGCTCGTGCCCATGTTTCAGGGGGACGTATTGGATCTGTTGGACAAAACACGCTCTGTCCAACTGTTTCCGGCTGAGGTCGCTCAGGAGGCGGGAGCAAGGGTCATCGCGGTTGCCGACGACGGCACTATTGCGTTTGCTGTGGAGGGCGTCATCGGGGTGGCAGCCATTTCCGATCTCGAGGCGCTACCGCGTCGCACGCGGCTTTTGTAATGCGGATGAATTGTTTGGTTGACACTGTTTTTCCCATGCACTATACTGGCGTCACACTACCACGCATTAGACGGGGATATCTCGCTTGCTGGCCAGGGTTGCGATAGATTATTGTGAGTCGCCCATGAGTTATGCAGGAAAAATAACGGGGGCTGTTCCGGAGCACGCTGCTTAGGTTCAGTGTGCTTTTTGCTTTCTGCCGGATTTCTTTTCAAGGAGATTCTACATGGACTACGGGATGATCAGTAAGATCGAGAAAGCCAAGCGGTATGCTGAGCAACGTGATCGCATCAGCTTTCTTTCGTTTACCGTGACATTTGATGGTGATAACAATCCTCATTCCGTGATGTACGAAGGTGGGCAGTGGAGTTGCGATTGTAGTTTCTTCCAATCGCGTGGTGTATGCAGTCATACAATGGCTTTGGAGCGCATTCTCGCTGGAATGCTTCCGGAATCGGCGGCGGCCCAATCGTGAGTTAGAGTACATATATTGTTTTTTCGTGTTGTTACTGAAAGCGGCATCAGATATTTGCATGTCGCTTTTATGTCGGCTTGTGGGGATTCAGATACCTGAGAGTGTATCGTTGGTAGTGTTCTGCGGATATAAATTAGGGCTGGGTTGGGGTAGAATACACTCCACGCTGATTTAGCTAACTGAAAGGACTATTCGTCGCGTGACTCTGCCACGGGTCTGGCCTGCGGTGCGTCGCTGGGGGGCGCTGATTTTTGGAATCCTCATCAGCGCGGCTTTCCTGTATATTGGGCTGCAGGGCCTCAAACTATCTGACGTATGGAGAGATGTGCGTGGTGTTCATCTGGGATGGTTGTTAACTGGCGCTTCTATTTATTTCCTCGCCGTGTTGGGACGGACGTGGCGTTGGCATTACTTGCTGCGCCCCATTCGGTCTGTACCCCTCAGGACCTTGTTCCCGATTGTTGTCATTGGCTATATGGGGAACAATATTTATCCGTTTCGGGCGGGCGAAGTGATACGGGCGTATGTGCTGAAGCGTGATGAAGATGTGAGCATGTCCTCCAGCCTGGCAACGATTGTCGTGGAGCGTGTTTTTGATGGGCTGGTAATGCTGATCTTTGTTTTTGTGGCCTTGCCTTTCGCTGATATTGGCGAGGCGTGGTTGCGCGATGTTGTGTTCTTTTCGACGCTGTTTTTTTGGGGGGCATTCATCGTTTTTATGATCGTGGCGCTGCGGCCAGAGCACATGCGGCGCATCTATATCGTTCTCATCGATCGCTTGTTGCCGGCGCGTTTTGGCGCTAAGACCAAGAGCATGGCCGATAAGTTCATGCTTGGCCTGGAAAATCTGCGGCGTCCACGCGATCTGATCATGACGTTGGTTTCTTCGGTGTTCATCTGGCTCACGGAAACAACGAAATACTGGTTCGTGATGCATGCGTTCAATTTCGAAGTGAGCTTCTTTGCTCTTATGGTTATGACCGCTGTAGTCAACCTGGCGACGACGTTACCCTCGTCGCCCGGATACGTGGGAACGTTCGACACGCCGGGGATCAAGACGCTAACTGCTTACGGCGTCAAAGAATCGGTGGCGGCTTCCTATACGCTGGTCTTGCACGCGGCGCTTTGGCTGCCGATTACATTGCTTGGCTTCTTCTATCTGTATCGTGAAGGCTTGGGGTGGCGCGATTTCGCGAAAGCGCGCGAAGCTGTGAGTTATGACCTGGAGAGCGATAGCTCGGCATCGCTGGAACAGGAGATCGTTGTCTGATGAGCCGTGTAGCGGTAATAGGGGCCGGAGCGACCGGGCTGGCAGCCGCCTATGATTTGACGCGCCAAGGGGTTGACGTACACATTTTTGAGGCGGGGGCTGAAGTCGGGGGACTGGCAGCCGGCTTCAAAGATGAGGCGTGGGAGTGGACGCTCGAAAAATTTTACCATCACTGGTTTGCCAGTGATGATGCGGTGTTGGCCCTGATTGATGAGTTGGGAGCAAGGGATAAACTCCTCTTTCCGCGCCCCATGACCTCGCTCTGGCTGGGGGGTAGGGTCTATCCTATGGATAAGCCCAACATTGTGATAGCGAATCTACGATTGCCGATTCCCTGGTTGGCAAAGGTTCGTTATGGGGTGGCGGGACTCTATTTAAGGCTATTCGACAATTGGCGCGGTCTAGAGCGGTTCACAGCCGAACAGTGGTTACGCCGAACGATGGGTGGGGCGGCTTATGAAACACTCTGGCGATCGCTGCTGATTGGCAAGTTCGGCACCTATCATGATCGGGTCAACATGGCTTGGCTGTGGGCGCGCATCTACAAGCGCACACCACGGTTGGGGACTTTTGTCGGTGGGTTCCAGGCGTTTCTGGAGTTACTAGCCGGGCGAGTCAAGGAACAAGGTGGTATTGTTCATCTTGGCACACCGGTTGAGCGAATCGAAAGAAACCGGGAGCAGGGGGTGTTGTATGTCGTCACACAGCAACATCGCGATCCGTACGATGCTGTGATCAACACGTCATCCCCGCATGTGATGCTCAAGCTGGTGCCTAGCCTGCCTGACGCGTATGCCGAAAAACTGCGTTCGTTGAAAAGCATGGGCGCGGTGGTCGTGATCCTTGCGTTGAAGCATCAACTCCTTGAAGATGGCACGTACTGGTTGAGTCTCCCTGCTTCTGATCTGGACAAGAGCCGGTCAGAATTCCCGTTTCTCGCGCTCGTTGAACACACAAATTATATGGACAGGTCGCATTTTGGCGGTGACCACATCGTGTATTGTGGCGATTATGTGCCGCCCAACCATGAATATCTGACGATGGACCAGGAGGAGTTGATTAGCAGGTTTACCGGTGTGCTGACCCGGTTTAATCCGGAATTTGAACCGGGTTGGATACGAAAGATCTGGGTATTTCGCACGCCCTATGCACAGCCTGTGCCATTTGTTAATCACTCTCGCCACTTGCCGGATATAAGGACGCCTATCCCTGGCCTGTATTTTGCAAGCATGAGTCAGGTCTACCCGTGGGATCGTGGCACGAATTACGCCGTCGAAATGGGGCGCGATGTTGCTGGACAAGTATTACGAGATATTGCGAGCCCGGCGCGGGTGTCATGTTAAGGAAGGCGTGGGGCAATCGTAGGAAAGTTTATTTGCTCAAAATCACAATGCGTTGTTAGAATGATTGTGATTTAATTCACAGATGCACTCGACCAAGTCATGAGGAAGGACACATGAAAAACATAGCCGTTGTTGGAGTGGGATATGTGGGGTTGGTTACAGGTGCGTGCTTTGCGGACCTCGGTAACCGCGTTATAGCGCTTGATATCAACGAAGAGAAGGTGGCGAGCCTCAAGCAGGGGAAAATGCCCATCTATGAGCCGGGGCTGGCCGAACTGGTTGAGCGCAACGTCAAAGCGGGTCGCTTGTCCTTTACGACTTCATATGAAGAAGCGCTGAAGGATGTGGAATTTGTGTTCATCGCTGTTGGCACGCCAGAAGGCGTCGATGGCGAAGCCGACATGAAATATGTGCGGATGGCAGCGGAGACTATTGCCAAGACAATGGATCATCCGCTGATCATTATCAATAAGTCCACTGTCCCGGTTGGAACAGGAGACTGGGTGGCCGATATTATTCGCGGACACCAGCCTTCCCCCATCGATTTCAGCGTGGTCAGTTGCCCTGAATTCTTGCGCGAAGGGTCCGCTATCAGCGATTTTCTCAACCCGGACCGCACGGTTTTGGGATCGGAAGATCAAGAGGCGGCAGAACGTGTTGCCCAGTTGCATCTCCCATTGCGCGCGCCGATTGTGGTCACCGACCTGCGCACCGCTGAAATGATCAAGTACGCTTCCAACGCCTTCCTGGCGACGCGGATCAGCTTTATCAACGAAATTGCCAACATCTGTGAGGCGTTGGGCGCGGATGTGAAAGAAGTGGCACGCGGGATGGGCTTCGACAAGCGAATCGGCCACCATTTCCTGGAGGCTGGGGTAGGGTATGGTGGCTCCTGTTTCCCGAAAGATGTGAAGGCCCTGGCGTACATGGCCCAGGTGCATGGTAAACACCCGCAGTTGCTCCATGCCGTCATGGATATCAACTCGTACCAGCGCAAGCTCGTATCGCTGAAAGTTCAAGAGTTGCTTGGAGAGGTTAAAGGGGCGACGGTAGCGTTTTTGGGCTTGGCGTTCAAGCAAAATACGGATGACATGCGCGAGGCTCCTTCGCTCACCATCGCCGAGCATCTTCACAATCACGGCGCGACGGTGCGGGGGTACGATCCTGTTGCTATGAATGTTGCCAAAGAGATCATGCCGTACATGGTCATGGCACCCGATCCGTATGAGCTTGCCCAAAATGCAGATGCCCTCATTGTTCTGACACCATGGAACGAGTTTATGCAGCTCGATATGGCGCGGATCAAGGAAGCCATGCGCAAGCCGAATCTGATTGATGGGCGTAACATCTACGATCCGCAGGCTATGCGTGCCATTGGCTTTGAGTATCGCGGCATTGGGCGTGGCTATGGGAACACGTCGCACGACTAATTTTCAACCTCGGCGACGTGCAGTTGATTTCGTCTTTGGCAGGGGTGCCTGAAAAGGGTATCCCTGCTAAACTATTTAGCGTTGCATTCATTGTGTACGGTCAGGAGCTTTCATGACAGATCGGACAGAGCAGGTTGCGCGGCATGTGCTTGACAACGGGTTGACAATCTTACTGAAGGAAACACACACATCTCCCGTGATAAGCCTGTGGGTTCTTTATCGTGTGGGAAGCCGGAATGAGACTACCGGGAAGACAGGTATCTCTCATTGGGTGGAGCACATGTTATTCAAGGGCACCGATAAGTTTCCCGCCGGTGTAGTTGGGAAACTGGTCGAGCGTGAGGGCGGGTTGTGGAATGCTCAGACGTCGTATGACTACACCGCCTACTACGAAACCATGCCTGCGAGTCGCATTGATCTGGCGCTGGAAATTGAAGCCGATCGCATGGTGAATGCCCGGTTTGACCCAAAAGAGGTCGAAGCAGAGCGCACGGTGATCATTTCAGAGCGAGAAGGTGCCGAAAACTCGCCGATATTCTGGTTGTTCGAAGAAGTGCGCGCCGCAGCCTTTCGGGTTCATCCTTATCACCATGAAATATTGGGTGACAAGGTGGACCTGACGTCAATGTCGCGCGATGATCTTTATGCACATTACCGGACTTACTATCTGCCGAATAATGCAATTGTGGTTGCAGTTGGCGATTTTGATTCTGGGCGTATGCTAGAGAAGATTAAGGCGCATTTCGGCGATATTCCGCCCGGCCCGACGCCGCCCCCGGTATTGCGCACAGAACCGCCGCAGTTCGGTGAGCGCATGGTGCGCGTGGAACGCGAAGGCAATGCCGCATACGTTTACCTGTGCTATCGTGCCCCTGCGGTTACGCACGATGATTGGCTGAAACTGTCCCTGGTAGACAGCGTATTGGCGGGGGCAAGCGCACCGGGTGGAGACGGCATCGGCAACCGCACCTCACGCCTATACCGCGCCCTGGTTGAAACGGAACTGGCCGCAGGAGTGGGTGGTAGTATGTATCCATCCGTTGACCCGTACTTGTTTGGGATCGTGGTTACGGTACGCGATGGGCGTTCTCCGGATGAAGTGCAAGCGGCGCTTGATCGTGAAATCGATCGCATCGCGGCGGGCGAGATCACGCCGGACGAACTGGCAAAGGCTCGCAAGCAATCACGCGCCCTATTTGCGTACGGTACAGAACGCGTCACGGGGCAGGCTTTCTGGCTGGCTTTTTCTGAAAACTTCTCAAGCTACACGTGGTATGAGAACTATTTGAGCAACCTGGAAGCCATTACACTCGAAGATGTTCAGGACGTGGCGCATCGCTACTTGCGGCGCTCGCAACGTACAATAGGGTGGTTTGTTCCGGCAACAATGGCTGATCATCTGAAAGGATAGGCATGATAGATAAAACCGTGGCTATTCCTGGCCCGCACGACGTTTTCCGCCGTGAGTTACCCAATGGCATCGTCGTGCTCGTGCGCGAAAATCCTCACGTCCAATCGGTTGTTCTTACCGGTTCTCTGAATGCTGGGAGTTTGTTTGAACCGCCTGGACAGGAAGGCTTAGCTTCGTTTGTCGCTTCGATGCTCATGCGCGGGGCCGGGCAGCGGGACTATTTGACGATCCATGAAATGTTGGAGGGGTGTGGCGCAGAACTGTCGTTTGGCGGTGGGCGCCACACGGTAGGCTTTAGCGGGCGCAGCCTGGACGAAGACTTGCCGATGCTCATTGAGTTACTCGCGGATGCGCTGCGACAGCCTGCATTTCCTGCGGAACACGTAGAGCGTCTGCGTGGGCAGATGATCACCGGCTTGAAGATCCGCGAGCAAGACACTTCGTATGTGGCCAATCGTCTTTTCCGGGAACTGGTTTATACGCCCGACCATCCTTACGGTCGAAGCATTGACGGGACTGTTGAAACGATTTCGACGATCACGCGCGACCAACTTGTCGAATTTCGCGCAAGACACTACGGCCCACGCGAAATGTTCATCGTCATCGTGGGTGCAGTTGCACCAGAGGATGCGATTGGTCTTGTAGAAGAACACCTGGGGGATTGGGCAAATGATGACCAGCCCAAATCGCCAGAGTTACCACCTGTTGAACCATTGGAAAGCGCGACGATCAAGGCAACGACGTTGCCGGACAAAAGCCAGACTGACCTGGTGCTGGGCAATCTCGGCCCCAGTCGTTGTGATGATGATTGGCAGGCTGCAAACCTGGCAAACAATATCCTCGGTGTGTTTGGTATGTATGGCCGCATTGGGGCGCGAGTCCGCGAAAAGCAAGGAATGGCCTATTACAGCTACAGTCAACTGAATGGTGGATTGGGGCCGGGGACGTGGAAAGTGGTTGCCGGAGTGAATCCGACGAATGTGACTGAAACGGTCGAGACGATCAGGGATGAAATACGCCGGTTTCTGGAGGAGCCGCTTGATGAAGCGGAGCTTGCCGACAGCAAGGCTAATTTTATTGGGCGTGTGCCGCTCCAGTTGGAGAGTAATGAAGGGGTCGCGGGAGCTTTGCTCTTGATAGAGCGCTACCAACTGGGGCTGGATTACCTGCAAAACTATGCTGATATAATCAACAAGTTGACGGCGGAGGAGGTACAAGTTACCGCTCGCCGTTACCTTGATCCGGATCGTTATGTACTCGCGATGGCCGGTCCAGAAGGTTCCGATCATGCGAAATAGTGCGTGGTAGCCAGGTAAGTGCCTGGCGCACAGGCTGGCATACGGTGTCGTTGGACTGTCAAATGTTTCGTGTAGGGGTGGATATCATCGAGGTTGAGCGCATTCGCCATGCGATGCACCGGCATGGCGAACGTTTTTTCACACGTTTCTTCACGGCGTCCGAGCGTGATCACTGCGGTGAAAATGCCGCCCGGCTGGCCGCAAGGTTTGCGGCGAAAGAGGCTGTTGCCAAAGCGTTGGGCACCGGAATTGGTCCTGTGAGTTGGGTGGATATTGAGGTTTGCTCTGATGGTTTGGGGCGACCCTATTTGAAACTCTATGGTCGTGCTGCGGAAGTGGCGGCGGAGCTTGGGTTGGACGTGTGGCAGGTGAGCTTAAGTCACACGCGCGAGCACGCGATCGCATTTGTTGTCGCATCGGGAGGTGAGGAGAACACATTTTCTTTTTGAGATTTGCCGGTTCACAGTTATGGTTGTAGCGGGTTTCTGCGGCGAGGGGCTCTATGCCCTGGCTGTGCTTTGTTCGGGCGTGGAAGCCGCTTGTGTTCTGCAACGTGGCAGCGTTGCGGAGCGGGCCGGTACTTACTATTTGTTGCGTAGAAAG
>CAZSXY010000032.1:0-3142 GCA_964611395.1 uncultured Anaerolineaceae bacterium
AAGTTTCAGGTCGGCTTCAACCGCCGCTTTGATCCCACCTATGCCCGCGTGCAGCAAGCGATCCGCGACGGAGAAATCGGCGACGTGCACCTGTTGCACATCATCAGCCGCGACCCGGCCCCACCGCCCATCGAGTATGTGCGCGTCTCAGGCGGCATCTTCGTGGACATGATGATCCACGACTTCGATATGGCGCGTTTTCTTGTCGGTGCAGAAGTCGAGGAAGTGTTCACCCGCGCCGCCGTCCGCATTGATCCGGCCATTGGTGAAGCGGGTGATGTCGATACAGCGGTAGTCGTGCTGACCTTCGAAAACGGCGTGATCGGCACGATTGACAACAGCCGCCGCGCGGTATACGGCTATGACCAGCGCGTCGAGGTATTGGGCAGCGCAGGCGGCATCTCCACCGGAAACGTCTATCCCAATGAAGTGACCTTCAGCACCACCGAAGCGATCAAGCGCGATCTTCCACTCAATTTCTTCATGGATCGCTACACCGAGAGCTATGCCCGCGAAGTCCGCGCGTTTATCGACGCGGTTGTGGACGATACGCCGGTGCCGGTGGGTGGCCTGGATGCCCGCATCCCGGTAGCGTTGGGAATCGCGGCCCGTAGATCACTGGATGAAAACCGCCCGGTGAAGCTCAGCGAAATCTAGGGCGTTTTCAAGGGGGCATGGCCCCGTCTGGCACACAGAGTCACCTCCATGACAAGCAAGAAGCCGGGTCAGGCACGCCCGGCTTCTTGTTTCTGGCCCCTCCGATCGCGAACGGCTTCCGATGGTTCGCCTGTCCGGTGGGTTTCACGCGAGTGATTGCTTGAACGCCACATAGGCATACCACATACCCAACATGGCAAAAGAACCAACCACCAGGAAGCACTGCCACAGGGGAAGCGCGTCGCCGCCCACCAACATCGTTGCGTCAGATAAGACCATCTGGCGCAGCCCATCCACCACGTAGCTGGTGGGGTTGATCCGCGCCCCAATTTCCATCCACGTCGGCAACGTGTCCAGCGGATAGAGCGCATTACTCAGGAATAACAGGGGTAAATTAAGCATAAAAATGAGCATGTGATAGGCTCCAGGCGTATTCGTCTTCGAGGCAACACCAAGCGCAATGCCAGTAAAACCAAGCCCATAGCCACCAACCAGCAGCACCCCACCAATCCAGCCCAACGGGTCCATCTTCACCGCCGCGCCCATGAGCAAACCCACTGCGAAGATCACCGCCGCCTGAAGCAGGCTCTTGGTCACCGTGCTGAGCGCGTTGCCCATCAAGATGCTCAGGCGGGGGATAGGCGCGACCAGGTACTCTTTAACAATCCCCCGTAGCCGTTCGTCAAGCCATACAGTCCCGCCCCCAATCCCGCCGCTGAGCGCGCTTAGAGCCACGATGCCAGGTACCATGAACGCAATGTACAAATCGTCATCGCCGGTCATGGGTGTAACCATGCTTTTCATTCCCGCCCCGAATAGCACAACCCACAAGATAGGCTGGAGCAACATCCCGAATGCTTCTTCGGAATTGGCGCGGAGTTTAATCATGTGTTTATGCCAGAGGGTAAATGCTGCACTCATCGTATAAAACTCCTTGGTGAATCAGCGGCAGACTTATTTGTCGCGTAGCTGTCGGCCTGTATATTTCAGGAACACATCGCCGAGACTGGGTTTAGTAACCGATATATCTTCCACGTGAAACCTGTTACCGGTTGCCACCGTCACAATGTCAACAAGCCGCCGGTTACCGGAATCGACGCCAATCTGGATTATCTCGTCGCCTGCATTGACGCTTTGTACAAATGGCAACGCCCGCACAGCCTGCAAGAAGGTCTCGCGGCTGCCTCGCCCGGCAATCCGGATCGTATCCGCCCCCATCTGGTGAATGAGCTCGCGGGGAGTGCCTTCGACGACAATATGCCCGCGATCGATGATGCCCACACAGTCCGCGATCTGTTCGGCTTCGTCCATATAGTGCGTTGTTAGCAATAAGGTCAATCCATGCTGCTCCTTGAGGTTGTGGATATAATCCCAAATGCTGGTCCTGTTCTGGGGGTCCAGCCCCAACGTTGGCTCATCAAGAAACAACACGTCAGGTGTGGACATCAGCCCCCGCGCCAGCTCAAGGCGTCGCTTCATCCCGCCCGAATAAGTATTGACCGGGCGATCGGCGGCATCTTCGAGTTCGACAAGTGCCAGCAATTCGGCGCTCTTAGCCTGGCGAATAGATTTCTTTTGCCCATATAGCCTGCCGTGATAGTCGAGAACCTGCCGACCAGTAAGTTCCTCATCCAGAACAGTCTCCTGGAAGGTAACGCCAATGCGACGGCGCACCTCGGCTGCTTGACTGACGACATCCAACCCCAATATCTTCGCTGCCCCTTTGGTAGGCTGAATGAGGGTGGTGAGTATGGAAATTGTCGTTGTTTTGCCAGCCCCATTGGGGCCCAACAGCGCGTAGATGGTATTCGGCGGAATCGCAAGGTTCACGCCATCAACGGCCAATATGTCTTCTCCATACCGTTTAACAAGACCACTGGCTTCAATAGCCAAGCCAGTGTCAGAGTGTGTCTTCATCGGTGTTTCAATCCTCCACAACTGAATGAGTTGATACCCACGCTATAACGTGATCTAACCATTCCGATTCGGCAGCCAGATAACGGCGCTGGTGTTCCAACACGAGTTGCATGCTACCGGGATGCTCGACCTGCTGCCCTGCCTCGTCAAGCAGTTCTTCGACCATGC
Source organism: uncultured Anaerolineaceae bacterium (assembly GCA_964611395.1). Taxonomy (GTDB): domain Bacteria; phylum Chloroflexota; class Anaerolineae; order Aggregatilineales; family Aggregatilineaceae; genus CAZSXY01. The sequence continues at coordinate 2,743 of CAZSXY010000032.1, forward strand.
GTCGGCGCTGTTGCAGCAGGGATAGCGCCTCATCAGCCGGAATGGCATCTAGAAACGCAAGACTGATATCGTTTGGAAACTCAGCAGGCTTATAGGTGGCGAGACACTCACGCAATAGGTGCTGGAAGGCTTGTTCGCCCGCCGGAGTGATTGCGTAAACGCGACGTGGCGGACGATTCCCGGTATGCTCTTCCGTAGAGGTAATCCAACCGTCTTCTGCCATCTTCTTGAGCAAATCGTACGCCGTTGATTTTTTCAGGAACACGGTTGTGCCCAGATGGCTGTCAATCACTTCATTGAGCTGGTAGCCGTGCATCTCCTGGTTACGCAGCAACCCCAGCAACAGTAATTTCCGTTCCATACTCCGCATCGCTAATCCATAGACGAAATCGAATAGTCG
>CAZSXY010000032.1:3242-7075 GCA_964611395.1 uncultured Anaerolineaceae bacterium
GACGACGCCCCAAGTGACGTGACCTGGAGGCTATGCTGCGAATGTCCTGCCCGTGACGACAAGCTGCAAGTCTCAGCTTGAGAACCGGCAGCCAATCCCCGTGGCGACCATCAGTTCCGGGTTATTGGCTGCCGGTTTGATCTTCTCGCGCAGCCAATGAGACTGCCTCTCAGCAGGATGGTGCAACGTCCCGGCAGGAATGTCAATCCAACGCAGTTGCCGCCAACGCGCCGAGACCCAACTCGGTTAATCGTTCGAGGGTTGGCACGCCGTTCTCATCCCACCCCATGAGCCGGTAATACTCGTCAAGCATGGGTTCCAGGTCAACGACATGCCCTTCCGCCGGGCCGGACGGCATGGGCTGCGCGAGATTGCGCGCGGGCAGCGTGTCGTGGGCGCGGGTGAAGCCTTCGCGCACGTTGAACAACCGCGCCAGCGTCGAGACACGCTCGCCGACCAGTTCCAGGTCGGCTACAGTCGGGTAATCGAAGCCGGTCGCGGCAGTGACGAGCTGCCACAACTCTTTGAGCGTCATCCCATAGCCCGGGAACAAACACAAGCACGCGCTGTCCCACACCGCCGTATCCGCCTGGTGGTCGCGGAAGAGCCGGGGCTTTCCCTCGGTCGCCAGCGGATCGGCGGCTCCGCTGAACAGCTCGCCCAGCGGCGCACCGCGCAGGTGGCACGCGCCACGTTCCGACACCGCATAGGCCAGCGCCGTGCCTTTTGCCGCGTTGGGATGATAGGCGGGCATCTCCAACCCCTTAACCTGCATGGCGAACGGCTTGGCGGCGGGATAGCGCCCGGCAATCGCGGCGACGCCCTGCGCCAGCCATTCGCCGCACCCTTCCACCTTCGCCATCTTTTCGACCAGGGCAATGGCGGCTTCACCATCGCCCCAATGCGGTTCGATCCCGTCCAGTTCGGCGGCGCTGATCAGGCCACGCTGGAACATCTCCATCACAAAGCCCAAAACGCCGCCGGTGCTGATGGTGTCCATCCCATACTCATCGCAATACCAGTTGAGGCGAATGATCGCCTCGCGGCTGCCGATCGCACAGTTAGGACCCAGCGCAAAGATAGTTTCGTACTCCGGCCCTTCAATGACCGTCCCATCGTCCAGTGGCGCTGTCCATTTGCCGCAGCCAATCGGGCAACCGAAACAGGCATAATCCTTCTTCCAATTGTTTTCGCGGAAGGCGTCGCCCGACACTTCCTCCGCCAGCGCGAACTGCCCCTGTTGAAAGTTGCGCGTCGGCAACGCGCCCATCACGTCGATGATCTCGACCAGGTTGGCCGTCCCTTCGCGGTTGAGCAGCGTCGTCTGGCTGGACATCCGCACCGCGCGGAATGCGAGTTGCAACGCCCGCTCGAAACGTTGCTTGTCGTGAACCCGGACGGTTCCAGTCCCTCGCGTGACGATGGCTTTCAGCCGCTTGGAACCCATCACCGCACCGACCCCGCCTCGCGCCAGGGCGCGGCTCTCGTTGAAGATGCCGGCAATGTTGCGCAGCTTCTCACCGGGCGGGCCAATGACCAATGACTGCCAATCGCGGCCAAACGCTTCGTGCAACTGCTCTGTCGCCTGGGTGATCGTGGTTCCCCACAGATGACCGGCAGGGCGGATTTCCACCCGGTCATCGTCGATGACCAGCATGACCGGCTCGTCGGCGGCCCCGGTGATCACCAGGGCATCATAACCGGCATACTTGAGAAGCTGCCCCCAATAGCCACCACAATAGGCATCAAAATACGTCCCGGTGGCCGGGCTGCGCGTGGTGACCCCAAAACGTCCCGCTGTGGGGGCTGTCGTCCCGGTCAACGGGCCGTTGCTGAAGATCAGGTGATTACCAGGAGCGAGCGGATCAACGCCGGGTTGCTGTTCGGTGTAAAGTAACCACGCACCCAGCCCCTTGCCGCCGAGAAGCAACGGCATGACCTCAGCAGGCAATGGGGTGACATGGATCGCACCCGTCGTCAGGTTCACCCGCAGAATTCGATTGCAATAGGAACGTTGTGCTAAATTCATTGTGATTCTCCTAACCACCCTGCGGGCTAAAATCCTTGCGCTCGTCGATGAAAATTGCTCCGGTGGGGCAGATGCGGGCGCATTCTGGCGCACCGCCGCACAGGTCACACACCACCGGATACCAGGGCAGCGACCGCTCCGGCGCATCAGGCGTGCCGCTGCCGACGATTTGTATGCCCTCGTCGGAATGGATGATGACCTTCGTGGGGCAAATCTCGACGCACTCGCCGCAGTTGTCGCACCGCTCAACCAGCAACTCGACAGCGCCGGTTTCAGGATGCCAGCGTAGCGCGTTGGTCGGGCAGACATCGATGCATTTCTGGCACAGGGTGCAGAACATGACCCTATGCTGGCCTGGACGGTTGCCCGGCTCAATGCGCAGGCGGGCCAGGTGTGTGCCATAATTGCCCCCGTCATGGCTGCCCACGCAGGCCACCACACACAGATTACAGCCGGTACACGCGGCGGGGTGAGCCTTCAGCCGCAAGAAATCCCAGACCTCGCCGCGCAGAGCCTCATCCACTGACCAGCCCTTGTGCGCGATACCGCATAGCTGTTCGATCATATGCTGCGGGTCGGGGGACTTGGTGACGTTACGCCCCATCAGGCAACCGCTTGCGCCAGCCTCTTGCGCTTCCGCGAATAGCTCCAGCGCGTCGCGCTCGTTGTCGGAACGCGCGCCCCCCAGCACCAGCACCGGCACTTCCGACACCTCGACCAGGTGGCGGAAGCTATCAACGTCGCCCGTATACGGGATTTTGAGCGCGGCGGCCCCAATCTCAACCGCCATGCGCGCGCCCAACGTGAGGATTTCGACGATAGTCGCGCCGGTGATCTGTCCGCCATAGGCCAGTGGCTCGATGATGCACGGCAAACCAGCGCGGCGGCACTCATTGACAAACCGGGCGCACCGGTCGATGCCCGCAGCTTCCATCTGGTCGTTATAGCCCAGGAACAGGTAGATGGTGATCGCGGCTGCGCCGAGCGCCAATGCCTGCTCGGCGGTGACGATTTTCTCATTGACCAGCAGGCGCTGCGGTACGGCATTCGCCACATTGGCAGTGCCCAGGCGCGGCATGTTCATCCAGTCGGCCCGCACGATCAGGGCCGGGCCATCGCGCCCCTGAAATAACGGAGCCAGGCGCATCGCTTGACCGGGACTGAGCAGGATACCATCCACGCCCCCGCGGATAACCGCTTCAGTGATCGTGCGCAAATGAACAACGTTGGGAGTCACATCGCTCATGTAACCATGATCGGCGGCGACGCAGATAGCACGCCCATCACCATGCCGGTTGAATAACCGGTCCAACCGTGCTTGAAGTCCTGATGTCATGGCTGCCCCCTAGACCATTTCCAGTGATTGCGCATGAACCCGATCCCGAAATGCCGCCACCACACCGCCGGGATCGGCTTCGGCAAACACGCGCTCGTTCAACCAGACGCCCGCCGCACCAAGTTTCAGAGCCTCGGCTACCTCCTGCCGGTCGGGATCAAGCGTTGATGGGGCGATCCAAACCGGCAGCGAACCGGTCATGGTTTTGATGGTCTTGAATGATTCCACACCTGGCCAGGGGATCACCACGCCATCCGCCCCGCCTTCAAGCGCGTAGGACACCCCCAGTTCAATCGCCTTGCTCCGCAACACGACGCGGGGGCCGGTCGGCTGAACATCGACGATCAACGGCATGCCGCTAGAATTCCCGTTCAAGGCAAGCTGAACCGTTTGATGCAGGCACCGCGCCTCGATCGCTTCCTCATACCCCAACAGGAAGTGAAGAACCACGGCACTAGCGCCCAGGTC
>CAZSXY010000032.1:7175-14062 GCA_964611395.1 uncultured Anaerolineaceae bacterium
GCGCGGAATCACGTTGAAGCCGCACATGCCCTGCGTTCGTTCGGAATGAGAATGCCCCTTCTATTGTACAGGATCAACGGCTGGTGTCTCAGTGAGTTTTGACATAGTGTCGCCCCAAGGTCTGCCATGCTATGGTTATGGGGAAAACACGACGGTTTAGAACTGCTCCGCGAGGTGACTCCATGACACGGGTGACGATCCCTGCGCCAACCTCCGGCGGGCTGGTGCTGTCCTACAAATGCCAGGCACGCTGCCGCCATTGTATCTACGCGTGTTCGCCGGATTGGAAGGCCGACTGGATCACGGAAGAGGCGCTTGACCGGGGGCTGGCGCAACTGCGTGGCAAGATTCAACCCAGCGCATGGGGGCCGGATGCCGTCGGGCTGAATGATGGGTTGCATTTCACCGGCGGCGAACCGTTCTTGAACTTTGACCTGCTCCTCAAAGCGGTGATGTTGGCGAACGAGCACCGCATTCCCTCAACCTTTGTTGAAACCAACAGTTCATGGGCCATCGATGACGAGGTTACGCACGCCAAGCTACAACGCCTGAAAGATGCCGGATTGAAGGGGATCATGATCTCGGTCAACCCGTTTTATGCCGAATATGTGCCATTCGAGCGCACGCAACGGTGCATCCGCATCAGCCAGCTTGTCTTTGGATTGCAAAATGTCATGGTCTACCAGCTTGAGTACTACCGGCAGTTTGTGGAACTGGGCATTCAAGACACGATCACGCTGGAGGACTACGCCCAGCTTACGCGCCAGCACCCGTTTCAGGGTCGCGTCGAACTGTTCTTCATGGGACGGGCACCGTCCGCGCTGCGCCCGTATTATCGTTCGCACCCGGCGCACGCTTTTTTCCGCGTACCATGCCAGCCGCCGTTTTTGCGAGACTGGCACAACCACTTTGACAACTACGGCAATTACATGCCGGGCTTTTGCGGTGGAATCTCGCTGGGCAACTGGCTGGAACTCGATCGCCTGCTCGCAGAAGGCATCGACCTGGACAAACGCCCGGTGTTGAAATTCCTGATCGCCGGCGATATGGAAGGGCTGTTCCGGTTCGCCCAAGATCGCGGCTACGACGAAAAGGCGCAGGGCTACCTGTCAAAATGCGACCTGTGCGCGGATATCCGCAAGCACCTTGTCGCGCAAGGCGACTTCCCCGAACTCAGTCCGAAAGCCTTCTACGATCACCTGGAGTAGGCACTCATAGCCTGAATGCGCGGCGCAAACCAGCACCGCGTTTTGGCCTCCCCGCTCGTTCTTCCTGCGCCCGTTAGAAATCGCGCGACACGACGTTGACTATCTGTTGTCTTCGCAACAGACAGCCCCGGCAACCCATGCCATAGTGAGACCGCATCACAACACCGTGAACCACAATCAGGCAGTGGTTAGCTTCCGCTTCAAATGAGTTGGCAAGCGTTCCCACTCATCACGACATGTGCACAGTTTTGGAAAGGTGCTCAAATGCAAGCGATGATCGGTACTATGGCAAAGCGGTATCCCATGCTCATCATGATGGGGTTCCTCATCGTCGTCCTGGCGTTCTTTATCGGCCTCAACAATGCTGGTAATGCGTCAGACTACTACTCAACCGACAAAATCACCCGTGAAACGACGCTGATGGACCTTCGCGCGTCTATCGAGCGCACCGACCTGTGGTTGCCCGCGTTCAAGTTCCTCGGCCTGGGCATGATCCTTGGCGGGATCGTGATGGCCTTGCGGGTCATCATTGACAGCCTGCGCGACGCCGGTAAAGAAGTGCTGCCACCGGAATTGCACAGCCGTCTGCCCGCGCCCCCCTGGTATGGCCTGTTGATGCCGGTGGTGATGATGGTGGGCATGATGATCTTCATCATTGCGCTGATCGCTGGACTGGTCGGAGCCGGAATCGCCGACGACCTGTACAGCCATCCGGCTCCTGAGATCGACGCCGCCGGAGCGGGATCAGACCTGCTCAACCAGGTGCAACAAGTCCACCAACTTAAAAGCTGGCTGACGCCGTTCAAGTTTGTGGGCATAGCCGCGCAATTCCTGGCGATCACAATGGGGCTGGCCACAATCATCTACGTGCTCTCTCATCAAACCCGTATTCTCGACGAAACCCTGTCCGCCGGTGGGCGCGTGAGTGGAACCGCGCCGCACCATCACGAGCTTGATCCCGCCCCGACAAAGGGCAACGCCAAGCAAGCAGTAGCATAGAACCCGGAGAAACCTCATGACCCATGTACAACCGGCCAAGCGGCCCTGGCAACTCACCGTATTCCCAGTTTTTGCACTGGTAGGATGGGCACTAATCGTGTTCTCATTCCTGGTTGGCGCGCTCGTGTTGACCCCTACCGCCCAGGATTACTGGGGCGACAATCCCAAGCTCGTGCGCGACCAGGCACAGTCCGGCGACCCGCTATTGGATGACCTGGCGACGCTCAACAGCACCAACCGTTGGAAAGAACCCCTGACGTTCATAGGTGTCGCGGCCTTTATGGTGGGGATCGCGCTTGAATTTTCCAGCATCCCCAGGCTGCTCCAGAACAGGGGGCAGGTCATACACCACGCTTTCCAATATCTCACGCGCTCATAAGCGCCTAGCGGCAAGGAGACACGAACATGTCTGCATACTCTGTACGAATTTCCGAAGACCCGGCTCCCCCCATGCCCTTTAAGATGATCGAAGGCATGATGCCAGCGTTCCCTCTGATAGCGCTCATGGCATTTGCCATCGTGGTGATTTCGTTCCTGGTCGGCCTGCTTGTCCTGGTTCCGGCCCAGGCAGACTTTTTCGCCGACACGAAAGCCATCCGCGAGGGCGCAATAGCCGGAAGCACATTCGTCGAAGCGAACGTAACCCGGCACGTCGTCGAGGCCTGGCTTCCCTCATTTAAGTTCCTGGGGCTGGGCCTGGGGTTGCTGGCGATCAACATGGCCCTCGGCCTGATCGCCAAACGCCTGCGGATCATGGGCAAAGTGGTAGTCGCTCACATGCCCGCCGACCTCGCCCCGTCAATCCCGCCGATCCCCAAAGCTATCCGGCTGATGCAACTCAGCGCCATGATGGGCCTCATGATCCTGGTCGTTACGCTCGTCGTGGGGATCGTTCTGGCAACGGGCACCGTGCCCGACTATTTCGACCATTCGATTGCCGAGGAGCTAAACCTTGCCGAGCCGGGCAGCACCCTGCTGGACCAACTGGCAACGCTCACCAGCTACAACGCGTGGTTGGCCCCGCTGCGCATGGTCGGCATGTCATTCCTGTTCACGGGGATTCTCATCGCGCTGATGGTCATCATCCAGACGCTGCGTGCCCAGTCTCAACTGCTGGTTGCGTATGCCGAGCGTGCCGCTGCTCGCTCGTGAACACATGACCTCAGGTGATGTTGTAGGGGCTACCGCCCGAAAGAGCAGGTAGCCCCGTTTTTTGTTGGACGATCACGCCGCCCCCCTGCCAGGTATCATCACCTGACGCGAAAGCACCCGCGGCGGCTATGCCTGCGGGTGCTTTCGCAGCAAACCCGGGTTTGTACAGCGTCTATTTATCGCGCGTCAAAGCAAAACCGCTCATAAACTGGCGCTGCAACAGCACGAACACCAACAGCGGCGGGATCGATGCAATCACCGCCCCGGCCATCACGATACCGTAATCGGTCTGGGCGCCCACCGCAAACATGTTGACGACCCCCACCTGGATCAGTTGTGCCTTCGGGTCTTTGATGATGATCACCGGCCAGAGATACTGGTTCCACATATAGACGAACTGGATCACTGCCATCGCGCCGATGACGTTCCAGGACATGGGCACAAGGATCGTGAACATGAACCGCACGGGCGACGCGCCGTCGATCTGGGCCGCTTCGGCCAATTCGCGTGGGATATTGCTGAAATGCTGGCGGAACAGGAAGGCCCCCGTTGCACTTGCCATGAAGGGCACGGTCAGCGCATAGCGTGTGTTAAACCATTTAAGCTCGGACATCAACTTAAAGAGGGGCACGATGATGATCTCGGTTGGCATCAACAGGGTTAGCAGCACAAAGAAGAAGAGGAACCACTTAAACGGAAACCTGAAGTACACAAACGCTAACCCGGCCAGCATTGAGGTGATCGTCTTCGCCACCACCACGATGACCGCGGCAATCGCCGTGTTGACAAACATCCGGCCAAAGTTTTGCTCCATCAGCGTTTCGACATTGTCGACGAAGTCACCACCGGGAACCAGGCGTGGCGGATATTGGAAGGCCTGGTCGCGCGTCATGGTCGACACCAACAGGGCATAAAACGCCGGGACCGCAACGAGAAAACATACGATGATCAGGGCAAGATGCGTGCCCCATCGCGTCTTTGGACGGGCCTTTGGAATGTAGGTCGTTGTATCTGCAACTTCGCGCACTACGGTACTCATGCTCTACCCCCCATACGTCACCTGGCGTTCAACATAACGGAACTGGAGCAGCGTCAACCCCGTGACCAGCAAGAACAGAATGAGCGACTGTGCCGCCGCCTGTCCGATCAGGTTTTGCCGTTCGAATGCGTCCTGGTACAGGTTGTAGATCAGGACATTCGTCGCCCCGTCATAGCCACTCGGCGTGAGCCGCCAGGGGCCGCCCTGCGTCAGTGTATCGACCGCGCCGAAAATGCCGAAGAACGAGTATGTCACGTTGGTGACGAGCAGGAAAAAGGTGAAGGGCGACAACATCGGGAACGTGATACGCCAGAACCGCTGGAGCCGGTTCGCCCCATCAATGGCGGCGGCCTCCAGCAGATCATCCGGAATATTCTGCAAGCCAGCTACATAAAACAAGATGTTAAAGCCCAACGAGTTCCAAATCGCCGCCAGGATGACAACCCAGGGGGCCAGGTTCGTATCCGTAAACCATTGGGGGCGTATGCCAAACGTCTCGTGCAGGATCCAGTTCACCAGGCCAACCTGCGGGTGGAAAACCAGCGAGAAGATTACGCCCGTCACCACCGGCGATACGGCATAGGGCCAGATAAGCCACGTCCGGTAAATGCCCGCAAAGCGGATTTTCTGGTTCGCAAGCACCGCAATGCCAAGCGAGATCGCCATGCCAATCACGATGATCGCCAGTGTAAGCTGGAAGGACGTGATGAAGCTTCGTTCGTACCCTGCACTTGTGCTCAGCTTGACATAATTTTGCAAGCACGCAAACTTACTGCGCCCGCCCAGGAGCGACTTGGCCAGCGACATCTCGACCACTTGAATGGCGGGGTAATACAGGAAAAAGACCAGGATGATCAACGTCGGCACAAGTAAGAGGTAGGGAACGAAAAAACCGCGAAAATTACCGCTGGTAATCTCAGTGCTTGGCGCAATTTTGCCGCCGCGCCGCAAGCGCCACATCCATACCGGGAACAGCAAGAACGTCGTGCTGATTGCGGTAATCGCCAGCCCCATGTTGTATTCAAACTGCTCGATGCCCGGGCCGTAGGTGCAGTGCTTGGTCGGGTACATCAAAATCTGCGAGCTGACCGCACCCACAGCGCCCCCAACGGCCGCCCCGGCGAGCAACGTGATCAGCGCATCACGGTTGGCCAGGCGGCGAATCGTGGCCGTGCTCAAGAACGTCCGGATGTTCTCGCCGTACAGGTAAGACACGACGAACATCACCGCCAGCGCCAGGCCAGCAGCCGTCAACAGCGTGGTGCTGTAAAGCGCCATCGCAAACAGGACAGCCGAGACAAAAAACGCCCGGAAAACGGCCCACAACGTGGCCGGCAATCCCCCCGTTTCCTGCAGGGCTGCGCGCCCCTGCCGCGAGAGCAACACCAGGGCATCGGGTTCATACCAGTAGGTATAAACGATTAGCGTACCAAGACCTATCAACAACGCGTTAGTTGTATCAAAGCTGGAGTAACTGAAAATCAGTGCGATAAAAGCAATGAAACCTGACCGTCCCGAAAACTGGGGAAGATTCAACCACCCCTGGGCCACTAAGTACACCAGCGCGGTCAAAAACGCGCCAAAAGCTGCCCCAACCAGCAGCGACGGACCCAGATGATCTACCGGCACTCCACTGAAGTATTCGACAATGTTAACAAAGATCTCAGGAAGCGACTTCAGCGCGTCAAAAAGTTTTTCAAGTGTTGTGCCAAGGTCCGCTGCGAGAAACACTGAATCAGGCACAGAACTACCCTCCACAAAGTCAGAGAGTGGGATGAGATTGCGCCCATCCCACTCCAAGTCCGTGTCAACTGTCGATGCCCTCAGGCATGTCTACGCGACACACCGGGCTTGACCGGAACCAGCGCCTATTCTACCAAGGCATTGTACTCGGCCAGCGCTTCATCGGCCAGCACCTTGGCCGCAGCCAGGGCCTCTGCCGGATCAGCGCCACCGTCGATAACCGACTGCGCCGCCTGCTCGATGATCGTACGAGTCTGCAGGAACGAGCCAAGCAGTGCGCCTGCCGACGCATAGTTGGTCTTGGTCTCGCGGAGTTGGTTATAGGCTACGAGGAAACGCGGATCCTCGGTGAACCAGCCTTCAGCATCCAGCACTTCGTTCGAGCTGTAGCGGATCGGGTAGTAACCCGTGGTCTTGTGCCAGGTCACCATGTTTTCTGTGTTGCCGAGGTAGAGCATGAAATCGACAGCCGCTTCAAGCTCTTCCTGCGGGTGCCCGTCGGTCAACCAGATGCTCGCGCCACCGATCACAACGCCGTTGCGTTCAACGCCATCGGGGATGGGCAGGAAGCCAACGCCCATGCGGAAGCCAGCTTCCTGGGCGGCAGCATCGTTGTTGCGGATGTCAGCGGTGCTGGTGATGTGCATCGCGGCCTGCTGGCCGGTGAAGATCGCATCCGAACCGTTCCAGTCTTCGAGCTGGCCGGTATAGATGTAGTAACCCTTGTCGGCCAGTTCTTTCCACCA
>CAZSXY010000032.1:14162-20790 GCA_964611395.1 uncultured Anaerolineaceae bacterium
CTTCGAGCTGGCCGGTATAGATGTAGTAACCCTTGTCGGCCAGTTCTTTCCACCAGGTGAAGATGTTCATCATGGCTTCGCTGTCGAGCAGAACCTCGGTCGCGCGGGCGGTGCGGCCATTGTCGTTGTTGGCCAGCAGCGCTCCCTGCTCGGAGATCCACTGCTCGATGAACCAGCTGTGCATGTTCCAGCCGATGCAGCCTTGCAGTTCCAGGCCCTCGGTGTTCATCAGCACATCGCAGGCTTCCATAACCTCACCGTAGGTTGCCGGCGGATTCTCAGGATCAAGGCCGGCCTTCTCGAACATATCGATGTTGTAGTACAGCACGGGGCTGGACGAGTTCCACGGGAGGCTCCAGACATCCTCAGCAACGGTGTAGTAGTTGAGCACCGGCTCGATGATATCGTCGAGTGTGGCCAGTTGTTCTTCGTTCGCTACCGCGCTCACCGGCTTGAACACGCCGCTGTCGAGCGCAAGCTGCGTACCAACCTCAAAAATCTGCACGATGTGCGGCGGATCGCCTTGCTCAGCCGCCAACAGCGCGTTATTCAGGTTGTCACGGTAGCTGCTCGCCACGCGGATTTCAACCTTCACGTTCGGGTGCTCGGCCATGTAGGCATCGGCCACATCCTGCACCCAACCCTGACGGCGCTCATCACCGAACGCATGCGAGAAGACAATGGTGATTTCTTCTTGCGCAACGAGGGAAGTCGCCGGGATCGCCAGAGCGATCACCATAACCAAAACGATGGCTAGGAATACGAGTTTTCTCATCTTTTCACCTCAATAATTTGAACGCGTTGCTTGCAAACAAACGCTAAGTTTCGTCTCAAGCAACAATATGATCAATGGATTGGGTTACGTCAAACCCCGTTAACTTTCCTGTAACGCTACCCGATCAGCACCTCCTTTGTGATGGGAACCAAACACCTACATACCCTATAACAGGGCATTTGAGAATTCACCTCCGGTAACGCGCAGTGGAGTTGCTGTCACCGGCTGGGCTCCTCCCTTTGAGGAATGTCGTGGAACGTCCTGCAAACCAACCTTTCCACGACTGTCATCATTGTACGATACAACTCGTTTTTGTGCCAACACAAGCAAACATGCGTTTTGTTGGATTCAACACCGCCAAACGCACACGTGCGCTAGAAGTAATTGATCGTAATGCCACCATCTACCACCAGGCTGGTGCCGTTTACCCAGGACGCTTCATCGGATGCCAGGTAGAGGGCTGCATAGGCGATGTCGGGCGGCTGGCCAAAACGCCCCATCGGGATGCGATTCAGGCGCAGCATCTTGGCTTCTTCCGTTGCAAACAGGGTCTCCATCAGCGGCGTGATGATCGGGCCAGGGCAAATCGCGTTAGAGCGCACGCCTTTTGGCCCAAACTGCACCGCCAGGGATTGGGTCAGCGCGATCACCGCCCCCTTGCTGGCCGTATAAGCATCCTGCGGCACCGAACACCCAGCCAGCGCCACGAATGAAGCGACATTCACCACCGCGCCGCCACCGGCTTTGATGATCTCCGGGATACCGTACTTGCAGCACAGCGCCACGCCCTGGACGTTGATATCCAACACCTTCCGCCACACGTCTGGCTCCATGGTGGTCACGGAAACATCTTCATCGGGCATGATGCCCGCGTTGTTAAACAGCGTATCCACCTTGCCAAACGCCTCTACGCCAGCCTTGAAAGTTTTCTCAACATCAGCTTCAACAGATACATCGCCCACCGCCGCAATCGCTTCGCCACCCGCCTGGGTGATCATGTGAGCAGTTTCTTCGACTGTCTCGGCCACAACGTCGTTCAGCACGAGGCGAGCCCCTTCCTTGGCAAACAACAACGCTGTCTCGCGCCCAAGACCGCTACCAGCGCCGGTGATCAGCGCAACTTTATTCTCCAACCTCATAATGTCACATACTCCTTTTATTCAGATGCATCGAAAGACCTTAAGGTGTTAAAATCGTGCCTGCGTCCCCTGCGGGCGCTCACGCGGCCACCGGAGACCGGCCAGGCACACCTAACCACGTTCAAAGAACCGTTCACGCTCCCAGCATGTAACGATTTCGTCAAACTTCCGCTGCTCGGTGCGGGCAAAGTGCAGGTAGTGCTCGACCACGTCCTCGCCAAACGCTTCCCGTGCCAGTTCGCTACGCTCGAACGCGGTGATCGCTTCGCGCAACGAGCGCGGCACGTGGGGCAAGTTCTCCGAGGCATAGGCGTCGCCCGCAAAAAGCGGCGGCGGAGCAAGCCGTTGCTCGATGCCCTTGAGCGCCGCCGCCAGCAAAGCGGCAAACGCCAGATAGGGGTTGGCATCTGCGCCGGGGATGCGGCATTCCACTCGCAGGGACGAGCCGCGCCCCACTACGCGAAAGCCCGTCGTGCGATTGTCGTAAGCCCAGGCCAGGGCCGTCGGCGCGAAGGAAGCATCCTGGTAACGCTTGTACGAGTTCACGTTCGGCGCGTAGAACAACGCCAGTTCAGCGGCATAGGCCATCATGCCACCAACCGCCCAGCCGAATACATCCGATGCCGGAACCGGCAGCCCGTATCGCGGCTGGCCCTCACCCGCAAAGGCACTCTGTGACCCGCTCGCATCCCATAAACTGAAGTGCAGGTGCATGCTGTTGCCAGCGTGACGCTCATCCCACTTGGCCATAAAGGTGACGGCAAGGCCTTGCTGGTACGCGACCTCCTTGGCGAGTTGCTTGAAAATCACGGAGCGGTCGCACATGGTCAACAGGTCGCTGTAACGAATGTTGATTTCTTCCTGACCCGCGCCCCATTCGCCCTTGCTGAATTCGACCGGAATCCCCGACCGCTTGAGGTGTGAGCGGATCGCGCCCAGCAACCCTTCGATTTTCGTGCCCTGGAACAAATGGTAGTCTTCGATGTACGGGCCGTACGTTTTCAGGTCGTGGTAATGCTTTTCACGCGCGGTCTCGTACGTGTCCTGAAAAGCGAAAAATTCGAGTTCGGCGGCCCCTTTGGGCATAAACCCTGCTTCGCGGGCGCGTTCAAGCTGGCGGCGGAGAATGGAGCGCGGCGCGATAGAGACTAGCTCCTGGGTGTGTTCGTCGCGCACGTCGCACAACACGAGCGCCGATCGCTCCAGCCACGAGGCGCGGCGCAACGTATCCCAATCGATCGCGCCCCAGGCATCGCGGTATCCCTGTTCCCAGCTTGTAAACGCGTAGCCAGGAACGGGGTCCATTTCCATATCACAGGCCAGCACATAATCACAGACATGCAGGCCGTGACTGGCCGATTCGAGAAAATAGTCCGCATCGTAACGCTTGCCGACAAGCCGCCCATAGAGATCGGGGATCGCCACCAGAACGGTGTCTATCTCCCCCCTGCTGATAGCTTCCCTAAGTGCCTCACGGCTCAACATACCAGGGGTCAGATCAGTCACCGCCTGCGATCTCCTGGGCGATTATCGCACCTTCCAATTCATCGGCGACCCAGCCAAGCCCCAACTCTTCGAGCTTGGCCCGCACCGGCATACCGGTTGCGACATCCCAGCCTGCCATGCCGTAGTACGTGTCTTTGGCCCGCTCGACTTCTTCCACCGTCACAAACAGGCCGTCGCTCTTTCCACCCTTGAGCGGCTTGGTCAGCTTCTTGGGAATCGTATCGTGGTCTCGGCCAAACCCTTCGCGTGCATTGAACGCCCGCAGCAGGTTGAGACGGCGTTCACCCAATTTCTGTAGTTCAAACACCGTCACGGGCCAGCCTGTCACCGCGCGCATGAGGTCTACCAACTGGCTGAGGTTGAATAATTGCCAGTCCGGGCCATATACGAACTGACACAAGTCCAGCGTGTCGAGCATGCTGTAGGTGCACTGGGTGTAGAACGCGTAGCGGACTTTTTCTGCATTCAGCACCGTCGCCGGCTGCGGGTTCACCAGTCCAAGCTCGGCGATGCGGGGGTTGTACTCGGTGTAGCTGCCATCGTGCTCGCTGGACATGTGGTCGGCTCCAAACGGGTTCACGGCATAGATCAGCGCCAGGCTGCGCTTGACCTGCGGCATGTGCGCGGGCATTTCGGAGCCTTTAACCGTAATCAGCAAGTCCTCGGCTTCCGGGCCAAAGCGCTTTGCCGCCCGCGCCGATCCTTCCGCCAGCACATCGCCAAAGCCCTCGCGCCTGGCGATCATCTCGGTCAGGCGCGTCATGACCTCCGCATCTCCGAAACGCAATTCCAGGCCGCCTGTATCTTCGGTGGTGATGATGCCTCTTTCAAAGCAATCCATTGCCCAGGCGATCGTTGCGCCGCACGAGATCGTATCCATGCCGTAACTGTTACAGAGCTGGTTGGCGTAGGCAACGGCTTTGATGTCCGAAACGCCGCAATACGATCCAAAAGTGCCAATCGTTTCGTATTCCGGGCCGCCGTAGACGGGATCGAGCTTGTAAGGCCCTTCCTCGTTTTCGACCACGCGTTTGCAACGCACTGAGCAGGCATAGCACGTATCGTTCCCCTTGAGGATCGTGTCGCGCATCGTCTGCCCGCTGATGCCGTCATAGCCCTCAAACACGCCGCTGTCGTAGTTATAGGCTGGCAAGCCGCCGCGACTTTGCTGGGTGCGCACCAGGCTCGATGTGCCGAGCAGGGTCATGCTCCCCATCATGTCTTCGGTGTTGTCGGCTCCCCATTTCGCCAGCGCCTTGAACGCGTCGCGGTCGAAAATCTCAGGCCGTAGCTTCCCGCGCACGGCAATGGCCTTGAGATTCTTGCTGCCCATGACAGCGCCCATGCCGGTACGGCCATTGGCGCGGTTGGACATATTCATCATGGCGGCGAAACGCACACCGTTCTCACCCGCCGGGCCACACTGCAACACCTGCACGCGCTTGTCGCCCAGTTCTTCTTCAAGCGCCTGTTGCACATCGTGCGTGACCCGCCCCCACAGGTGCGATGCATCGCGCAACTCGGCCTCGCCATTGTGAATCCACAGATAAACCGGCGTCTCCGCTCGCCCCCAGATCACGATCCCATCGAATCCGGCGAACTTCAACTCGGCGGGCCAAAAACCGCCACACTGCGAGTCGCCGACCATGTGGGTCAGGGGCGAGCGGGCAACCGCCGTCATGCGGCTCTGCCCGGCAATCGGAACGCCGGTGAGAACGCTATCCATCAGCGCCAGCGTGTTTTCAGGGGCCAACGGGTCGGTGCCGGGAGGAGTGTTTTTGAGCAGATAATATAACCCCATGGCACTGCCGCCCATGTAGGTACGGTAAAAAACTTCGTCGGGTTCTTCGACGGTGAGCCTGCCGGTAGTAAGATTGACGTGCAAAATTTTGCCATGATAACCGTAGGGCATCATTAACCTTCCTCAATTGAGTTCATTCGATTGGCACAGTTATGGGGCACAAAGAAAATTCGGCATTTTTGTACATTCGATCTAGCATAGAACGGCGCACTTAAAGTGGAGAACGTGTGTGGTTTTCTACACCTTGTATTCTCATAAATAAAATGCTGTTAATACGAAGGACGATACGATGCACAACGATCTAAAACTCTCTATTGCCATCCTCAACGGCTATCCCAAGGACAGCCGCGAACGGTTTGATGCTTCCGATGTCGGGCATCCGCACGACATGTATGCGCAATTTCTAAAAAGCTATGTTCCCTTGGCGAGCATCGATATCATTTTCATCGCCGACCTCGACAGCGCCTTGCCCAGCGGCACCAACCTGCAATCATATGACGGCTACATCTGGACCGGGTCCGACCTGACGATCTACCACACCGATGATGAGCGCGTGACGCGCCAGGTAGAGCTGGCCCGCGCCATCTATGAAGCCGGCGTGCCGAGCTACGGGAGCTGCTGGGGCATCCAGATGGCAGCCTACGCCGCCGGTGGCGAGGTTCGCAAGAACCCCCGTGGCCGCGAATGGAGCATCGCCCGTAACATCACGCGCACCGAAGCAGGGAAGGCGCATCCCTTGCTGCACGGCAAGCCCGACATCTACCACGGCTTCATCATGCACCTGGACGAAGTCGTCACGCTTCCGGCGGGTGCAACCCTGCTCGCCACGAACGGCCATACGCACGTGCAAGCGCTAGAAGTCAAGCACAAGAACGGCACTTTCTGGGCCACGCAATATCACCCCGAATACACATTCTTCGAAATGGCCCGCCTGATCCGCGCGCGCGCCAACCCGCTCGTGAAAGAGGGCTTCTTCGCTTCCACAGATGACGTCCAGGACTACGCGGACGCCATGTTTGAGCTGGCTGCAAACCCGGATGACCCGGCGCTGCGGCAACGGTTCGACGTCGGGCCAGACATCATCGACCCCCAATACCGGCAGGCCGAGTTGCGCAACTGGATCGACTTCCTGGTGCTACCAACGCGTAAGCACTAAGATCGTTCTTGCCTCATAACAGAGGAGCACCCGGCCTGCAATTTCCGACAGAGCTGGGTATTCTCTGTTATGCCGCTACGCAGACCTGGAGGCGGCAGGCTCAAAACTTGCATTTTGTGTTTATTTCAACATAATTCAACACAAAAAGCAATCGAATTATGTTGGCATTATAACACAAAAAAAGATTTGTAAAGGCGGAATTCTGTGAATGCACACGAGCGTCAGAAAATTATCTTGGAGCTTATTTCCGA
>CAZSXY010000032.1:20890-29567 GCA_964611395.1 uncultured Anaerolineaceae bacterium
GGAATTCTGTGAATGCACACGAGCGTCAGAAAATTATCTTGGAGCTTATTTCCGAGCACGGCGCGGTCACCGTCGCCGATCTATGCCAGCGCTTCGGCGTATCGGATATGACCATCCGCCGTGACCTATCGACACTGGAGCGAGCGAGTCTGTTGAGACGGATTCACGGGGGAGCGGTCAGCGCGCGGGGGCGCAGCTACGAACCGCCGGTCCTGACGCGCATCCACGAAGCGCCCGAAGCCAAACGCGCGATTGGCCGGCTGGCAGCCACGCTGGTTCACGAGGGCGACAGCGTCGCGCTTGATATCGGAACCACCACGTTGGAACTGGCGCGCAACCTCATCGGGCTGCACGACATCACCGTATTGACCAATAGCCTGCCTATTGCTAACATTCTGACCGACCAGCCCGGCATCCGCTTGATGCTGTGTGGGGGTATCGTGCGTCCCGATGAACACTCGCTCATCGGGCCAGTCGCCGAATACACGTTCTCCCAGTTCTATGTCGACAAGGCATTCATCGGCATTGGCGGCGTCGATCTGGAAGCGGGCTTGACCGAGTACAACACCGATGATGCGGAGGTCAAGCGCCACATGATTCGCAACGCCCAACGGTGCATTTTGCTCACCGATAGTCGCAAATTTGGGCAGAAGACGTTCGCCAGCGTGGCTCCTCTATCTGCCGTGAATGACATCGTGACCGACAGCGATCTGAGCGACGATTACCGTGAAGCCCTGGAAAAAGAAGGGATTGTGATTCACATCGCCGGTTGAGCACACCCGCGCTAAAGCGCGCGTTCGTTTGGGCTACCATCACAAAAAGGCTTTTCAAGGTAATCGATTCGCATGACACGCAAACTCATTCTCACCATCTTTGACGGCTGCCGCCCCGATGCGCTTGCGCTCGCTCACACGCCAACCACCGACCGGCTGTGGCAAACCGGGGCCTACACCTGGACGGCGCAAACCGTCGCGCCCAGTTTCACGCTTCCCACGCATATGTCCATGTTTCGAGGTGTCGCGCCCCAAAAGCATGGAGTGCTCGACAACGTATACCGGCCATCCGCGGGGGCGTTTCCCAGCGTCCTCGACATCGCGCGGCAAAACGGACGCACCACCGCCATGTTCTATAGCTGGGAACAGCTCCGCGATCTGTCCGCACACGGCAGCCTGACCGTCAGTTATTGCCGGGACGGTTATGTAACCGCCGGTGTCGACCATATCATTGCCGAACAAGCCGCTCGCGTGATAGTCAGCGAACAGCCTGACCTGGCTGTCGTCTATCTATGCGAATCGGACCTGGTAGGGCACAAAGCCGGTTGGATGTCGCCTGCGTACATCAAGTCCATCGAAAACATGGACAACGCGCTTGGGCAATTGGTCGAGGACTTGGAACAAACAGGCGTCCTGTCCCATTACACGTTGTTGCTGCTCGCCGATCATGGGGGACATGGCAACACACACGGTTCAGATCACCCGGAAGACCTGACAATTCCCTGGATCATTTCCGGTCCCGGCATCAGGCCAGGGCACGCCATCGCGTCGCCGGTGACCATCACCGACACCGCCGCGACCATCGCCCATGTGCTGGGCATTCCCCGCCCCGCCCCCTGGGACGGCCAACCGGTATGGGAAGTGTTTTGTGAGTAGCCACCGCTTCGTTGCGTTGCGGCAGCGTCTTACGCCCGAACAAGCCTTGTGGGTCATTGGGCTGGGCGTGGCAATCTCGCTGCTGGGCGACCTCACGCTGTACGTGGTGCTGCCCACGCACACCGACGAAGCGGGCATCGCCCTGACCAACGTAGGCTTGATGCTATCGGCAAACCGGCTGATCCGGATCGTCCTCAACGGCCCGCTCGGTGTGATAATCGAGCGCATTCCCCGCCGCCGGATAGCCGTTCCGGCGTTGTTCTTCGGCGCGGCCTCATCGCTGTTCTATACGATTTCGGGTTTCTGGCCGCTATTGATTGGCCGGTTGCTGTGGGGCATTGCCTGGGCGGGTATCTGGCTCAGCGCCAGCACGATGGCGCTTGACCTATCCACCTATGCCAACCGGGGGCGTTTCGTAGGCCGCCTCCAGATGTGGTTTTTCATTGGGTCGGGATCGGCATCCCTGACCGGCGGCGTGCTCACCGACTGGCTTGGCTACACCACCGCGCTACGGGTGTGCTCCGGAATCACGTTCATCGCCGCGATGATCTGGTTGCTGTTTCTCCCCGAAACCCAGCAAGCTCACCGCGCAAATCGCCAGCGCGAGCGAACGACATCCGCGCCTGGGGACGCCACCCCGCGAAATACGAATGTGCCACTGGCGGTCGCTATCGCGTTACTGGGCATCAACTGGCTGATCTTCATCGGCGTCCTGGGGGCCGTGCTACCCTTGCTGTTGGAAGAGCGCATCGGCGAAACGGTGAACGTCATCGGCATGGTGATCCAGCTCTCCACATTCACCGGCGCAATGGTCGCTGCCAGCCAGGGATTGAGTCTGATGGCATCACCCCTGGCGGGCTGGCTGTCTGACCTGAGCGGAAACCGGTGGCGGCTGGTGATCGTTGCGCTGGCGTTGGGAGTGATCTCGATGAGCATGATCGCTGGCAGCAGGGGCCTGGTGATAGTTGCGGCGATCATGTTGAGCGCGGTTGCCACCAGCGTGCTGCAAACCCAGGTCATGACATTAGTCGGCGACTACAGCGGCCCCAACAACCGGGGACGCATCCTCGGCATTATCAACACCATTGGCGATGTAGGCAGCGCCACGGGGCCGTTGATTGCCTATGCTGTCCTGCCGTTGATCGCGCTCAGCGGATTATTCTGGTTCTCGACGGGCATACTGGCTGTTGCGCTACCGGCTGCCGTGTGGATCGCCCGCCAGGAGGTTCAACATCTGCGGGCCAGACAGACCACGCCCGCCCCATAATCGCCACCTCTCTCCACTTCCCCAGGAATCCACATAATCTTCACATGCGGTCTTCATAAGTTCTACATAGTTCGCCGGCATGATCGGGGACGCTTCAACGACAAGCACTGGTAGCAGAATGGAGAGCCTGATCATGTGGCAAAAACTCGTTATTGGACTTCTTTCGTTAACCGTAGTCGGTTCTGTAGGCGTTGGACTCTATGATGCCGCGCAGACGACTGGCGACGACACTACCGCGCAGGTACTCGCCCAATCCGCCGTCGATGCGGCGGCAAACAGCCCGGCGGTGCAACCGGTAGCCAACGAACAGCCCGCGCAAGGTGATAAGGGCAACCCGCTGCAGATCGCGCCAACTCCCACACCCGTGTTCATGCCAGACGCCCAACAGCCGCAGCCAGTCCAGCAACAGTCCGCCCTCGACATGGTGGGCACTCCCTGGACGGCCACCGGCACGATCACCGGCATCGAGACCAACGGCGTCACCGTGATCCTGAAAGACGGCAGCAGCATTTTCGTAGAGCTAGGGCCGTCAGACTTCTGGCAGTCCCAGGCGACACTGATGATCGGTGACGCGATCACCATCAATGGCTTCTACAACGGCGAGCAATACCACGCCGCAACGGTCGTCACAGGCGGTGGCTCCGTGTTGGAACTCCGCTCAGAAACCGGTTTGCCGCTGTGGGCCGGTGGCAGCGCGGGCCAGAACACCGGCGAAACGGCCGGGAACGGATGGAGTGGCGCTTCAACAGCCCAGGTTGCCCCAGAGGAATGGATCACCGTTGCAGGCACGGTTACCGCAGTCGATGCCAGCACCCTCACCATGCAAACGCAAACCGGCGAGATGCTCACCATGCAACTGGGATCGGCGAGCTTTGTACAGGAGCAAGGCGTGACTTTCGCGCCGGGCGACGCCATTTCGGTGCTGGGCTTCTGGCAGGGAACCGAGTTCCGCGCCGGTGACATCACCAAGCTGGCGACCGGTGAACGGTTGATGCTGCTTGACCCCAATGGACGCCCGCTGTGGGGTGGCCCAGGACGCGCCGGCAATGGCGGCGGCGGTCAAGGCCAGAGCGGACAGGGTGGAGGACAAGGTGGCCAGGGTGGCCAGGGTCAAGGTCAGGCACAAAACCAGGGCATACAGGTTCCGGCAAACCAATGGGAGACGATCCAGGGGTATATCACGATCATCGAACCGCTGGCTGTAAGCCTGGTGCTCCCCAATGGACAGACTGGCCGCGTGTTGCTCGGTGAATTTGACTTCTGGACGCCCCAGGGAATCAATTTTACCTACGGTGAGACGATTCAGGTTGAGGGATTCTGGCTAAACGGCGAGTTTCACGCGGGCACTGTGCGCTTCGTCCAGAGTGGCTACGAAATGACCATTCGCGACCAGACCGGGCGTCTCCTGTGGGCTGATTCCAACGCGGTTGCCCAGAGTGGTGGTGGCTATCGCGGCGGGCGCAATGATGGCGGCACAACCGGCCAGACCGGCGGCAGTGGCTATCGCGGTGGACGCCAGTAAACTTTCGCCAGCGCCGCGCCTATTCCAGGGAGACTATCACCATGACCGTTACCGACCCACGCCCGGAGAGCCTGCCCCACCGCGTCATCGACTCCATCCAGCGGGACAGCCTCCCGCTGGTGGACGACCGCAGCCGGATGAAGTTTGTGATGAACAACCTCATTCTGCACATTCACCCGGCCAAAGTCGCCAAACCAACGCTCAAGTTCACCTACACATGGGGGCTGGGCGGGTTGGCTCTCCTGCTCATGGCTATTCTGGCGATAACCGGTGTGATGCTTATGTTTGCCTACACACCCACGCCGGAAAGCGCCTACAACGACATGCTGCGCCTCAAGACCGAGATCGCGTTCGGCCAGCTCATCCGCAACCTGCACCACTGGAGCGGGAACCTGATGATCGTTGTCGCCTTCCTGCACCTGTTGCGCGTGTTCTATACCGGCGGATTCCGCCCCCCGCGCGAGTTCAACTGGGTGCTGGGCATCAGTTTGCTGCTGTTGGTCGTGGCGGCGAACTTCACCGGCTACCTGCTGCCCTGGGATCAGCTCGCCTATTGGGCCGTGACCGTGGGCACAAGCCTGCTGGACTACGTGCCGGTCATCGGCCCGCAGCTCGGCCGCTTGATCCTGGGTGGGCCGGAGGTGAGCGGAGCTACGATGACCAATTTCTACGGGCTGCACGTGGCCATCATCCCGCTGACGATGTTCTTCATCATCTCGTTCCACATCTGGCGCGTGCGCAAGGACACGCTCTCCATTCCACGATACCTGGATGAGGAGCCGCCCACTCGTGTCGAAAAAGTCACGACGCTGCCCCACCTGGTGTCGATTGAATTCGTGTTCGCGCTGGTCATGATCGCGTTCATCCTGCTGTGGGCGTCATGGATTGACGCGCCGTTGGAAGAGGCCGCCAACCCCGATCACAGCCCCAACCCGGCCAAAGCCGCCTGGTACTTCATGGGCTTGCAGGAGTTATTACTGCACTTCCATCCCATCTTCGGCGCGATTGTCGTGCCGGGGCTGGCGCTCGCCGGGCTGGTAGCAATACCCTACCTGCGCTTCGATATCAACTCGGAAGGCGTCTGGTTTCGCTCGTACAAAGGCCGCCAGACAGCCGTCATCGGCGCGTTGACCGGCCTGATCGTCACCCCGCTACTGGTATTGCTCGACGAATACGTGGTCGATCTGCCCGCCCTGCTGCCCAGTCTGCCGACCATCATCAGCAACGGCTGGGTTCCGCTGGCGATCCTGCTGCTAATGCTCATCGGTTACTACGCCATCATCCGGCATGGATTCGGCGCATCGGCATGTGAAACGCGGCAGAGCGTTTTCACCCTGCTGGTCGTGGCGTTCATCGTCCTGACGGTCATTGGAATCGCCTTCAGGGGCGAAGGCATGGCCTTGATGTGGCCCTGGGAGGTACTGTAAACATGGCTGAAAGAGCACACCAGAGTGCAACCGATCCGGCGACGCAATCGGAATCTGAGATGACCCGGCGCAACTTCCTCAAGCTGGCCTGGGGCGTGGCGGGAACCGTCGCACTGGCCGAAGGGGGGCTGATCGCCTACAAGTTCCTGGCCCCCAAAGCTGCCGAAGGCCAGTTCGGCGGGGTGTTCACCGTCGGGCGCGTCGAAGACTTCCCGCCCGGCAGTGTGACGCCATTCACGGCAGGGCGCTTCTACCTGGTGCGGCAGGACGACGGGGGCTTCCTGGCGTTGTATCGCAAGTGCACACACCTGGGCTGCGCCGTGCCCTGGGATCAGGCGCAGGGCCAATTCATCTGCCCCTGCCACGCCTCGGCCTTCGAAGCCGACGGCGACGTGATCAACCCGCCTGCGCCGCGCCCGCTGGATCGCTTTCCTGTCACCATCGAAAACGGCGAAATCAAGGTTGACACGGGCAAAGCCATCCAGCGCGACCACGCCAGCCCCAACGACGCCGTTTACGCATAGGAGCGACCACGATGACACGTGAACTGACCTGGATCGGGCTACTGGCCACACTGTTGATCATGGTGGCCCTGGGGATCACCACCGTGCGCGAACCGGATCGCCAAAGCGAAGCCGTCGTTGATCTACGCGTCGAGGCAGTGCTCGCCGGGATGGATATCTTTGCCGAAAACTGCGCCATCTGTCACGGGGCCGGCGGAGAGGGGATGGGCGCGACCCCACCGCTCAACAGCGAGGGCGTCCGCGCGATGGATTACGCCGACCTGTTCCACACCATCGAGCGGGGGCGCTATAACACGGTCATGGCCGCCTATGGCACGAACGAAGGCGGCATCTTCACCAATGCCCAGATCGACAGCCTGGTCGCCCTCATCCAGTATGCGAACTGGGATGCCGTTGCCGCCCGCGTCGCCGCACTGGGCCTCACACCACCGGAACCGATTGTCGTCGAACTCTCCGATGAAACGCTCGAACTGGTCGCCAGTTTGCCGGATGGTAACGCGCTATCCGACGGCCTTCAGACTTTCGCGACCGAATGCACTGCCTGTCACGGGGCAAACGGCGAAGGATCGACGCTAGGGCCGGCCCTGAACTCGGCAGAACTGCGCGCCCGCATGACCACCGACGATCTGATCCGCACCATCAGCCAGGGCGTGCCGGGCACGCTCATGGCAGGGTGGCAAAATGCCTTGAGCAGCGACACCATAGCCAACGTCGCGATGCTCATCCAGCGCTGGCCAGAGCTTGACGCCGCCGGGATCGAGATGCCGGTCATCCAGGCTGAACCGATCGACATGAGTCCAGAAGCCATCGCCTACGGCGAACGGCTGTTCACCCTGGCCTGCACGCAATGTCACGGCGTGGGGGGAAATGGCACACCCATGGCCCCGGCATTGAACAACCAGACCTTCCTGAGCGAAACACCCGATGCCGCCATCCAGCAGATCATTGCGCTGGGCGTGCCGGGCACGATCATGCCTGCCTGGGGCGGTCGCCTGACCGAATCCAATATTGCGGCCATCACCGCGTACCTGCGTAGCCTCGAAGCCACCGCGCCAGCCATCGCCGCCCCGTCCGGCGAAATCGGGACCGGCGTCGGTGCGGGGCCACCCTGGTTGAGAGATTGATCACACGGCAGGCAAACGATGCGGGGGAAGCACATTCCCCCGCACCGCGCTATAGTTATGAACGTGACGGGTAAAAAGTCGTGAGTTTTGGGTTTTGAGTACAGGAGTCTAACGCGGATAACACGTGAGGGAGCGTTTCCCTCACCACTCATAACTCGAAACTCACCACTTTAAACCCAAACCAATGATGCCCAGTCGATTTGCGTTCTTCACAAAGAACCCGATCGCATGAGAAACGAACAACTGCCATGACCCGAAAAATCCTGGTTGCCGACGACGAACAGCACCTCCTCGATACCGTGCGAGCCTACCTCGAAGACAGCGGGCTGCAGGTGGTCACGGCCCGCAACGGGCGCGAAGCGCTGTTCACCTTCCGCCACGAAAAGCCCGATCTCGTCATCCTCGACGTGATGATGCCGGAGATGGACGGCTGGGAAGCTGCGCGCCTGATCCGCCGCGAAAGCGACGTGCCGATCGTTTTTCTGACCGCGCGCGTCGACGATGTTGACCAGATCACCGGCCTGGAACTGGGAGCAGATGAATACGTCACCAAGCCTTTCAGTCCACGTGTGCTGGTGGCGCAAGTCCGCGCGGTGCTGCGGCGAGCTTACGACGATCTGGCCGCCGAGCCGACCGTGTGGCGTGTCGGCGACCTTGAACTGAACGCGGAAATGCGACGCGTCACGTCGAAAGACAAGCGCGTCGATCTCACGCCGAGCGAATTTGATCTGTTGGCCGTGTTGATCCAGCGACCGGGTCGTGTTTTCACCCGCATGGAGTTATTGGAGCGCGTGCAAGGCGAGGCGTTCGCCGGGTACGAGCGCACGATTGACGTGCACATCAAGAACCTGCGGGCCAAGATCGAATCAGACCCGCGCCAGCCGCGCTATATTGAAACGGTATACGGGGTGGGCTACCGGATGCGACCCGATGATGAATAGACTGTGGGTGCGGCTGTCGGTCGCTTTTCTCGTGGTTGCGTGGCTGGCGATTGGCGCAGTTGCCCTGATCGTCAACGCCACCACCGAGCATAGTTTCCGCCAGTACCTCAACCAGCGCGACTCCTCGTTCTTCGACGATGAAGCAATCGCCCGCCTGGAAGCCTACTACACCGACAACGGTTCCTGGGAGGGTGTCGAAGCCTTGTTGCCCGGCCCTAAAGGG
>CAZSXY010000032.1:29667-35782 GCA_964611395.1 uncultured Anaerolineaceae bacterium
GGAGGCGGTGCGGGCGCACAGGTCTTGCTGGCGGATGCGTCGGGCCTCGTGGTCGCCGCTACCGACCCCGACCGGATCGGGGAAATGCTGGACGAGGATACGTTGGGCCGCGCCATCACGTTGAGCGCCGGGGGTGAACTCGCCGGTTGGCTGGTTCAAGACACGCCCGGCGCACAGGCGCTTGGCGAAGCCGAACGCACCTTCCTCAATGAAACCACGCGGGCACTGGTGCTGGCCGCTTTGGGAGCGTCACTGCTGGCCATCGTAGTCGGCGGGCTGCTGTCGTGGCAACTCGCCCGGCCCATGCGTGAACTGACTCACGCCGCCCACGACCTGGCCAAAGGCAACCTGGGGCGGCAAGTGCGTACGGGTGGCACTGCCGAACTCACGGAGCTTGCGCAAGCATTCAACCGCATGTCACGCGACCTGGCAGAAGGTGAGCGAACACGGCAACGCATGGCCGCCGACATCGCCCACGAATTGCGCACACCAGTCAGTGTGCTACGCGGGCATCTAGAGGCCATGCTCGACGGGGTGTTTCCATTGGACCCCGAACATCTGGCCATCGCCTACGACCGCACCATCCACCTGTCGCGGCTGGTCGATGATCTGCGCCTGTTGACCCGCGCTGAGGCCGGTCAACTGCCATTGGAACACACGCGGATCGGCGCAGACATCCTGGCTACCCGCGCCATAAAGAGTTTCATGCCGCTGGCGCTGGACGCGGAGATCACATTAGAGCATTATGTCGCGCCAGACCTGCCCGAACTCGACGTTGATGTTGACCGGATTCAGCAGGTGCTCGGCAACTTGCTCACCAACGCGTTACGCCATACTCCCCCGCAAGGCCAGATCACTGTCAATGTCACGCGGGCGAACGATGCCGTGCGCTTCGCCATCGCCAATACAGGCGATACCCTGACTCCGGAGCAAGCCGTCCACATCTTCACCCCCTTCTGGCGAGCCGAACAGGCCCGCGAGCGAGACCGCGGTGGTAGCGGGCTGGGGTTGGCGATCAGTCGCCAGCTCCTCGCGCTGCATGGGGGGCGCATCTGGGTCGAAAGCGGCGCGGGCCAGACGACATTCATCTTCGAGTTACCCGCTGCAACATCGGGATAGACGCCCCAAGCGACCACGCGTCTGCCGTCCACCGGAAGATCATAGGGTGTCAACGTGCGGCGATAGATGTACACTATTCCCGTGCGGCTACCAGCCATTGGGAAAGCGATCAATCGTAGGATTATGTACAGCTCATAACCGCATGAGAAAGGATTGCCATTCATGAGCAGTTTCAAGACCCTGGAATGGGACAACGGGGTGCTGCGTCTACTGGATCAACGTCAGATTCCCCGTGAAACCGTTACCATCGATTACACCGATTACCGCGAAGTGGCAACGGCCATTCGCGAGATGGTGGTACGCGGCGCACCGGCCATCGGAGCCACCGCCGCCTACGGCCTCGCCCTGGCAGCCCGCAACAGCCACGCGGATACAGCCGGCGCGCTGCGGGCCGAGTTGGAGGAGGCCGCAAACGTCCTGCGTGCGTCACGCCCCACCGCCGTGAATCTCTTTGGGGCGATCAATCAGGTCATGGCCCGCGTCAATGACGATGCACTGGACACGGTTGACGCCATCCGGGAAGCAACCCTGACCGAAGCGCACGCCATCGCCGAGGAAGACGTGCGCACCAACAAGCAAATCGGCCTCAACGCGCTGCCCCTCGTTCCCGACGAATGCACCGTCATCCACCATTGCAACACCGGCAGCCTGGCAACAGTCGACTACGGGACGGCGCTGGGCATCATCCGCACCGCCCATGAACACGGCAAAAAGGTGTTCGTGCTGGTAGACGAAACCCGGCCCCGCCTGCAAGGGGCGCGCCTGACATCGTGGGAATTGAAGATGCAAGGCATCCCGCACAAGGTGATCGCTGACGGCGCATCAGGCCATTACATGCGCACCGCAGGGGTGGATTTCTGCGTCGTCGGTTGCGACCGCGTGGCCGCCAACGGCGACACGGCCAACAAAATCGGCACCTACAACCTGGCCGTCGTCGCGCACGAGAACGGGGTTCCCTTCTACGTGGCTGCGCCCACTACCACCATAGACATGAACACCCCCACCGGCGATGATATCGCGATCGAAGAACGCCCGGCACGCGAAGTGACCCACGTCCGCGAGTGCCAGATCACGCCGGATGGTGTCGCTGTGGGCAACCCGGCCTTCGACGTGACACCGGCCAGATACATCACGGCCATCATCACCGAACGCGGCATCGTTTACCCACCCTACGAAGAAAATCTGCGCAAGATCATGGGCCAGGGCAGGTAACCAGCCGGTGCGCCGGTGTTTTTTTGACTTCCGAGGACATTCGTGCTAATCTGCACACAACCTTAACAACCGCATATCCCGTAGTAGTTGAGGTGCTCAATGCCCCGGAAGGCAGAGCATAATGGCGAAGCTGGTGCAAGTCCAGCGCTGCCCCGCAACTGTGACCCGGCATACACGCCGGGAAGCCAGGTCGCCCGCCTCAGCTCGCTTTCATCGTCTCGCGGAGGGAGGATGGAAGTACGGTACAGCAACGCTGCTGTAATCACCACCAACGTACATCCACCGCCCGGCTTCTGTGAGGCCGGGCGATTTGTTTGTCAGGACACACGAGGCGCGATACGCCGGAATCTCGCGCCGCCATCCTGGCAGACTCTCCCACCCACCCGTAAACACCTCACACCTGGGTATATGCGTGTGTGATGAAACAACCTTTTGTGCCGGACACGAAACGCAACCCATAAAGGAGAACATTTACTCATGACACCGCGCCGTTTGCTCATAATTTTGCTACTGGCCAGCCTGTGGGCCACACTGCTTCCTGCCGTCGCACCGGTGGCGGCCCAGGCCCCCGAAACCAACGTAACCGTTGGATGTGTGGATAGCTACGATCCAGAGGTCGATTACTTCCCTGAAAAAACGACGATCGAGTACGCCGACAACCTGACGGTTGAATATTTCAACAATTACAAAGTCATCACGATCAACCAGACCTGGCCCGGAGCCGAGCCGGTCCAGTACGTGCTCGTGCAATGCGGCACGCCCGCCCCCGAAGGTTTCGACAACGCGACGGTACTCGATGTCCCGGCCAGCACCCTGGTCACGATGGCAACCACGTTTTTGCCGTTTGTGGTTGATCTGGGCTTGCTGGACAACCTGGTCGGGCATGATAACTTCAGCTACGTCAGCAACGAAGCCGTACGCGCCCGGATCGATGCGGGTGAACTGACGGAAGTGGGCGAAGGCGCTGGCGTAAGCGTCGAAGTTGTCCTTGATCTTGACCCCAGCCTGATCCTGGCGTCCAGCTCCGGCATGATTGAATACGACGCCCACCCGGCATTGGTCGAAGCGGGGCTACCTGTCGCGTTAACCGGCGACTGGATGGAAGCCACCCCGCTGGGCCGCGCGGAGTGGATCAAGTTTGTCGCCCTGTTCTACAACCGCGAAGCGGAGGCCAACCGGCTGTTCACCACCATTGCCGAAGACTATCAGGCGCTCGTAGGGCTGGCCGCCCAGGCAGACGAACGCCCCACCGTGTTCACGGGTTCACCCTGGCAGGGCACATGGTACGTGCCAGGAGGCCAGAGCTTTTCGGCGCGGCTGCTGGCCGATGCCGGAGCCGATTACCTGTGGGCCAACGACGAATCTACTGGAAGCCTGTTCCTCGATTTCGAAGCCGTGTTCGATCGTGCGGCTGATGCGGATATCTGGGTCAATGCCGGTGGCTTCTGGTTCAGCCTGGAAGACGCGCTGGCCGAAGATGAGCGGTTTGCCGAATTTGCCGCCTTCCAAAACGGACAGGTCTGGAGCTACAACTTGCGCTTAAACGAGTTTGGCGGCAATGATTTTTTCGAAAGCGGCATCGCCAATCCGAACCTGGTGCTGGGAGACCTGATCGCGATTTTCCATCCCGATCTGCTGCCAGATCACCAATTCGTATACTACCGCCAGCTACAGTAAGCAACCGGTCGTGGCATGCCGGGCATGGGTCTCTCCTGCCATGCCCGGCACGTCACCGGAACAGACAGATAGCAACAGGAAGCATTGTATGGCCGAGGTAACATTGCCCCCAGTCTCCCAGACGGCGACGGCTGCCACGACGACACCGGCACCCGGCGAATGGCCGCGCCTGGGGCTGCGACGTGCGGCGCTGCTGGCGCTGCTTGCCGCGCTCGCCGCCGCGTTCATTCTCAGCCTGACCCTCGGCTCCGTCGACATCCCGCTACGCGACATCCTCAAAATCCTGGTCGGGGCCGAGCCAGAGCGCAAGACATGGACCACCATTGTGCTCAATTTTCGCCTGCCCAAAGCCGTCACGGCGACGCTGGCCGGCGCAGCCCTGGCCGTCGCGGGACTGGCCATGCAAACGCTGTTCCGCAACCCGCTCGCCGATCCGTTCATCCTGGGCATCAATTCCGGGGCCAGCCTGGGCGTGGCATTGGTCGTCCTGTCCGTTGGCGTCGCCGGAATCTCGGCCAACGCCCTGCTGGTCGGGCTGGGTCTGCTGGGCAATTTAGGGCTGGTGGTAGCCGCCAGCCTGGGCGCGGGACTGATTCTGGGCCTGATGCTGGTCGTTTCCCACCGCGTCACCAGCACCATGACCCTGCTGATCCTGGGCCTGATGGTCAGTTATGCCACCTCGGCCACCGTCAGCCTGTTGCTTTATTTCAGCGTCGCAGAACGCATACAGGCTTATATCAACTGGACGTTTGGCAGCTTCGGCACGGTGACATGGGGCCAGTTGCACATCCTGGCCCCGGCAGTGCTGCTCTCGCTCGTCCTTGCTTTTTTCCTGGCCAAGCCCCTGAACGCGCTGCTGCTAGGCGAGACCTACGCCCAGACGATGGGGCTTAACGTGCGCCGCGCGCGCCTGTTGATCATCAGCAGCGCCGCCGTGTTGGCCGGAGCCGTGACCGCGTTCTGCGGCCCCATCGGCTTTCTGGGCATCGCGGTGCCGCACCTTGCCCGCAATCTCTTCCGGTCATCCGATCACCGTTTGTTGATCCCGGCGTGTGCGCTGCTCGGCGCAACCCTGGCGCTTGCCGCCGACATCATCGCCCAATTGCCGGGGAGCCAGACGGTTTTGCCCCTCAACGCGGTGACGGCACTGATCGGCGCACCGGTCGTCGCCTGGGTCATCCTGCGCCGCACCAAGTGTCATCACACTGTCAACGGATCGTCCTGATGAGCACTACCGAAGCCGTCTTAACGGCGCACGATCTCACCATCGGTTATGCCGCGCCGCGCCGCGCCCCTACTGTCGTCGCCGAGCACATCACAACCGCGCTCCACGCGGGCGAGCTGGTATGCTTGATCGGCCCCAATGGCGCGGGGAAATCCACCTTAATGCGCACCCTGGCGGGCATGCAGCCCGCCCTCGGCGGCAATGTGTGGCTGGGGGGGATGGACGTGTTCGCGCTCAAACCGCGCGACCGCGCCCGCCACATGAGCGTGGTGCTGACCGAGCGCGTGGAAGCTGAACACCTGACCGCGTACGCATTGGTGGCGTTGGGACGGCATCCGCACACCGATTGGAGCGGGCGGCTGAGCGAGCACGACGAGGCGATCATTCGCTGGGCGATAGGCACGGTCGGGGCCAGCCACCTCGCACACCGGCACGTAGCCGAACTGAGCGACGGCGAGCGCCAGAAGATCATGATCGCCCGTGCGCTGGCCCAGGAACCGCTGGTGATGCTGCTCGACGAACCCACCGCGTTCCTTGATCTGCCCAACCGCGTGGAGATCATGCGCGTGTTACGCGCCTTGACCCGCACAACCGGGCGAGCTGTCCTGCTTTCCACCCACGACCTGGACCTGGCGCTGCGCAGCGCCGACCGCATCTGGCTTTTGCCGCAGGGAGGATCGCTGCACACCGGCGCACCCGAAGACCTGGTTCTCGACGGTTCCTTCGAAGCAGCATTTACCCGCGACGGCGTCATCTTCGACCGGCTCACAGGCACTTTCACGATTGTCACCCCGGCCCGCGAGCCGGTCATGGTGGTCGGGAATGGGCTGGCGGCGGTGTGGACGAAGCGGGCGTTGGAACGCGAAGGTTTCAGCGTTTGCA
>CAZSXY010000033.1:0-33306 GCA_964611395.1 uncultured Anaerolineaceae bacterium
ACGCGATCGTACACTTGGTGTACGATTTCCGCCGTGCGTCGCCAGGTAAAAGTCCGGGCACGTGCCAGCCCGCTCTGGCGGAGATGGTCATACAAATCCGAGTCGGTTAACACCCGTTGAATATTTGCCGCTATCTCATCCGGATCATCCGGATCAACCAGAAGCCCGGCGCTGCCCACCACTTCTGGAAGAGAACTCCGGTTTGAAACAACAGGCGGAGTTCCACATGCCATCGCCTCAAGTGCCGTCAGGCCAAAGCCTTCGTAGTGAGACGGCAGCACAAAAACACTGGCCCCGCTGTAAAGTGCGGGCAAGTCTTCCCAGGGCGCATTTTCGATCCAGATGACGGCCTCGTCCAGGCCATGATCGCTCACCGTTGCAAAAATATCCTCATAGAGCCACCCCCGGCGGCCCACCATAACCAGCGGAGGCGTATCCTTCATACTCCGGCGCAAGCGATCATAGGCCTTGAGCAAGTTTGGGATGTTTTTGCGTGGCTCGAACGTGCCCACAAACAGGAGGTACTGTCCGGGCAGCCCGTAGCGCACCCGGCAGTCCTGAATATCCCCGGCAGGTGCTGGACAAAAGGCATCATCGACACCGAGCATGTGAACTGTGATCTTTTCGTCGGGCACAGACAGGAAACTGGCGAGATCCTCGCGCGTTGCGCTTGACGAAACCAGGATGTGGCTCGCCGTTTGCACCACCCGCCCGATCTGGCCCAAGTAATAGCGCCGGCTTTCACGGGTCATGAACTGCGGGTAGTGTATGTAGTGCAGGTCGTGAATGGTGACCACGTGATGCCGGGCACCACGGCGCGGGGAGATGGTATCCGGACAATGGAGAATATCCAGCCGCTGCGCCCACAGTTCGAGCGACAAAGCCCACGATTCCAACCGGTGGTGACTTGGCGTAAACGTGTTCAGGCGTCTGAAATTAGGACCGGGCGCAAGCGTATGGGGGTCGCGAATGTGATGAATGATCCGATAATCGCTTGCCTGGTCGAGTCGGGCGAGTTCTCTGACCACGTGGCGCGTGTATTCCGCTATGCCACCAGCGCGGTAGTAGTTGAGTCGGGCATCAATTCCAATTCGCATGGCGGCTAGTATACTTCATGGCAATTGGAGCACAAAACGCGAAAATGTGTCACCCAAAGTCCGATACAACAGCATCTCTATGTTATAATTCCGTCTCCGGTACAAGGCGTTAGTTGGTAGGAGCGACCGATGGACTTGCAGCAAGCAGCTCGCATGATTGAGTGGCTGGACGAGGAACGCCGGCGTGATAGAAACACAATCGCGCTCCTGGAGGAGCGAATCGCCCAGCAGACAGAAATCATTTCACAAATGGAACGGCGTTTGAACGGGTTAGAAGGCGAGCAATCCACGATGCGAACGGCATTTGTGCCGATCGGTCGTGAAACAGAAATCTCTGATCAGCTCCGTCTCGAATTTCAGCAGATGCTCGAGGAAACCGAAAGCAAACGCCTGATGGCAGAACGCGAGGTGGAGCGCCGCGCCGATATAGCCCGCGAAAGCCTGGCGCGCATGCTGCGCGAGTTGGGCGACCGCACCGATGCACTGGAGAAAGCCATTGAAGAATTGCCCGCCGCTCGCGTCGAGCGCGATCGGGTTGCGTCGGCCCTGGCTGCTGTCCAGCAACGCGTCGAAGACCTGGCAAAGAAGTTCGAGGAACCCGAACGGCGCATAACATTTCTCGAGGAACAGCGCCGGCAAGACTCGCGACGAATCTCAGACATCCAATCCGAACTTCCAGAATTACAAAAGCAGATCGACGCGACCCGGCCAAAGCTCGAAGCGCTTGAAACGATGGTGCTGCGCAATGAAAAGCGCATCCTTGACACCCAGGCTGCCGAACGGGACCGGCGCGAGGAAATCCAGCAATTCATCGACCAGCAGACGCTCATCCTACAGCAACGCGACCAGCAGATCGCCGAACTGACAAAGAACTTCGGCACGTATGACGAAGACATGCGGCGTTACATCGAGCGGTTCGAGTCCTGGGCTGAGACACACCGGCAAATGAAAAAGGTTATGGATGACTTCGAGCGCATTGCCGAGCGCCTGGGCCGTCGCATCAACGAGGTGGCCGAAATGCAGCGGCTGTCGGAGGAACGGTTCCGCCAGGAGTGGAACGACTGGATGGCCGACGATCAGAAGCGCTGGAAGCAATTTACGCTCACCAACGACGAGGCCTGGCGCAATCACGATAAGCAACTGGACCAGATTCGCCAGGTTATGGGGACAGTTCAAGAGACTGTGGAGCCGCTCAAGAATAGCATCGACCGGCTTTGGCAGCTTGAACGGGCGCGCGCCGAACTGTACCGGGAACGATATCAGGCGCTGCTACTGGAATACGATCAGGTGGATCGTCCGGTTCCGACTGGCAGTACCAATGGCGGCGAGTGACGCCACACAGCGAGTCGCAGTTAGAACGGGCCTCTTGCCCGGTTATGTGCCATACAACCAGGACAGGCAAGCGCACTGTGTGAATTTTGTTCTATAATGAGGGTGAGCAAAACTCAGACAGTGTTAATACGTTGGTGTGTTTTGCTCAGGCGTCCCCTGACGCGTTAGCTTTTCATAAAATCCTGACTGTGCATCTTAACTTTCTGGAGAAAAATATGGTTGATACACAAATCACAAAAGAAGAACTTTTAGAGAAAGCGCTAAAACCCGCCGAAGACGCCATGCGTCTTCACGCGTTTTATCGCGGGAAGATGCAATCAGCGTTACGATGCCAGGTGCGCGACCTGGATGATTTCGCCATTTGGTATACGCCGGGCGTCGCTGCCCCCTGCCGTGCAATCGCCGATAACCCCGAACGCGTCTATGAGCTAACCAGCAAGTGGAACACCGTTGCCGTCATTTCTGATGGAACGCGTGTGCTGGGCTTGGGTGACATCGGCCCCAAAGCCGGGTTGCCGGTCATGGAAGGCAAGGCCTTACTGTATAAATATCTCGGCGGCGTCGATGCGGTTCCAATAATGTTAGACACAAAAGACCCCGACAAAATCATCGAAACAGTGCTGATGCTCCAACCGGCCTTTGGCGGGGTCAACCTCGAAGATATTTCCCAACCTAAATGTTTTCGCATCCTGGATACACTGCGTGAACATGCCGAGATTCCAATCTGGCATGATGATCAACAGGGGACTGCCAGTGTCGTACTCGCCGGAATGATCAACGCTGCCAAACTGGTGGGGAAGCGCCTGCAAGACATGCGGATTGCCTTCATCGGCGCGGGCGCATCGAACATCGCGTGCTCACGCCTGCTGTTCGCCTATGGAGTCGATCCGTCGCACTGCTTGATGGTTGACAGTCGTGGCATCCTGGGCAAGCACCGCAGGGATGTGTACATACGACGTGCAGAGTTTGTCCAGCGGTGGTACATGTGCCAGGTCACGAACTACGAGGAAATCGAAGGGGATATCGAAACTGCTTTGCGTGGGGCCGATGCGGCGATATGCTTCTCCAGGCCAGGCCCGGATGTCATCAAACCAGAGTGGCTTAAACAGATGGCCAAAGACTCGATCGTGATCGCCGGCGCAAACCCGATTCCAGAAATCTGGCCGTGGGAAGCAACCGAAGCCGGTGTGGCGGTAGTCGCCACAGGACGCTCCGATTTCGCTAACCAGGTCAACAACTCGTTGGGTTTTCCAGGCATTTTCCGGGGCGCACTCGACGTGCGGGCCAGCACCATCACTGATGAAATGGCCATTGCCGCATCAGAAGCACTGGCTGGCATGGCAGAAGAAAAGGGATTGTCTCCGGAGTCTCTCCTGCCAAGCATGGAAGACTGGGAAGTCTTCCCCCGGGAGGCCGCTGCTGTGGCGATGAAAGCGCAGGAACAGGGTATTGCCCGGCTGCAAACAACCTACGAGGAGGAAATCGAGCGCGCGTCCCAGATCATCAAGTCGGCGCGAGAAATGACACAGCTTTTGATGCGCGAAGGCTTCATTCCTGATGAGCCAGAGGCCAACAACAAGGAGTCATAAAGGTGGACAACACAATGCATGAACTTATTGTTATTGGTGGCGGCCCGGCAGGGTTAGCGGCAGCAGCATACGCCGTCCGGAAGCGGATGGACGCGCTGTTCATTTCGAAAGGGTTGGGCGGGCGCACCAAGCGTCGTTTGCTTCTACCCTGGGTCGAAGATTACCAGGTAGTCGTTGGCGCGGATACCATTCAAAAGTTCCGCACACAATTAGATTACCTTGACTTCATGCGCGTGCGTTCATCCGTGACAAAGATCACCCCCATTGATGGTGGTTTCAGAGTCACTGTAGCCGATGGAAAAACCTTTGACACCGTGACCATTGTCTACGCCACGGGGGCCGCGGGCGAGACGTTGAATATCCCCGGAGAAAAAGAATTCGAGATGAAGGGGCTATGTTATAGCGCTATGACCTATGCCCCGCTCATGGTTGATCGAAGTGTCGTCGTGATTGGCGACGAACTCCTGGCCTTGCGAGCCGTTGCAGAACTTTCGCGGATTGCAACGCAAGTGACTTTGATTGCCGAAACAGATGACAACCTCGACACACCTGTCGGCAAACACGTGCTATCCGCGAAAAACGTGGTGGTCAAGCGCCACGCAAAAGCGCTCGAGATCAAGGGCGACGATTACGCACGCAGCGTCGTCGTTCAACATGAGGGTCATCCCGTTGAGATACCAGTCGATGCGGTCTTCATTGAAAAGCAGCTAGTCCCTAACTCCGATCTGGTCGCCGACCTGGTCAAGCTGGATGAATGCGGTTTCATTGTGGTGGATTCAAGAAACCGGACCACAATGCCGGGCCTGTTTGCTGCCGGAGACGTGACTAACGCCATGTCGTTCCAGGTGTTGATGGGGCTGGGAGATGGCGAAAAGGCTGCTCTCAGCGCTTTCGATTATTTGTCAGGCATGGGAGGCACAGAGTTCGTCTGCAAGGTCCCAGATTGAGCGTAGAATTTCAGCCGGTTTTTCAACAACTTGGGGTGGCCCTTCGGACGAGCCACCCCGTTATTGTTGTTGGCTATTAGTTTGTGGGAACCGGTTCCCGCCGAATATGCGCGCCCAAGCTCCTCAATTTTTCTTCGACCCGCTCATACCCCCGGTCAATCTGCCGTATGTTGCGAATCGTCGTCGTTCCACGCGCACACAAGGCAGCGAGCAACAGCGCCATGCCCGCGCGAATATCGGGGCTGGAGATGCGAGGCACAGCGCGGAGCACCGTGGGGCCGTGAACGACAGCACGGTGTGGATCACATAGAAATATCCGCGCGCCCATGCTGATGAGCTTATCCGTGAAGAAAAAACGACTGTTATACATCCACTCGTGGAACAAGACAGTGCCCGCCGACTGCGTAGCAACCGCGACGGCAATGCTCATCAAGTCGGACGGAAAGGCAGGCCAGGGTTGGGCTTTGATCTCCGGAATCTGGTTCCCTAAATCGCGTTCGATGACCAGCGGCTGGCCTCGTGGAACGATCAGATCGCTGCCATCGACTTCCCAAACAACCCCCAGCTTGCGAAAGACCAGGGCCGCCATATCAAGATATTGAGGATCGGCTTGCCTGATGCGGATTTCGCCGCCCGTCACCACGGCTGCGCCGACATAGCTGATCACTTCGAGATAGTCCGCCTCAACGCGGAATTCGCCCCCCTTGAGTCTGTCCACTCCCTGGATCGTCAGGCAATTCGTACCCACCCCACCAATCTGCGCACCCATGTCCGTCAGCATATGGCACAGGTTTTGTACGTGGGGTTCAGAAGCAGCGTTACGAATGATAGTGGTGCCTTCAGCCAGAACCGCAGCCATAATAGTGTTCTCGGTCGCTGTCACGCTGGCTTCATCGAGCAGGATGTCAGCCCCTTTGAGGCCGTCTGCTTCTATCTTGAACGAGCCGTTGAACGAAATGCTCGCCCCTAATTTGCTCAGCGCCAGCACATGCGTGTCCAGGCGGCGACGGCCAATCACGTCGCCCCCCGGCGGTGGAAGCTCCAGGCTGCCTGTGCGTGCAAGCATAGGGCCGGCGAAGACGATCGAGGCCCGCGTGCGCTGGCTGAGTTCGCGATCAAGCACATGGTTTGTGATCTGCTTGGCATGAACGCGCACGCGGTTACGCTCCAGCTTCTCGACTGTAACGCCCAGGCTGCGCAGCAAATCGAACGTAACCTGCACATCCGCAATATCCGGCACGTTGTTGAGAATGACCGGTTCGTCGGTGAGCAGGCAGGCAGGGAGCATTTTAAGCGCGGCATTCTTGTTGCCGCTCACCGTGACGGCCCCCTCTAACCGGTGATTGCCCTCGATAACAAACTGCTCCTGCATGTGCCCCTACTCCAGATGCGTGTCGTTCGCATAGTGCAGCGTGATTGGATCACCGATCGCCGCGCCAAGCTTCTCAGCCGCGCTGCCCTGGTTGATGCCAATTTCCAGATGCCCTGAGCTTCCCACAAGGGCGATCATAGTCCCTGGATTGACGGCACCGTATGTCGGGTGGATGCGGCCTATGGGTGTGTCTTTGAAATGCACGAGGCAGGTCGCCGGGTTGACGACCACAGGCTCTGCCAGCGCGCCAGCGCCGAATCGCGGCGTGAGAACGAGCCGATCCGTCATCCAGGAGAAAGCGCCAATGCTGGTAATGACGTTGCCGAAATGATCGATGTGCAACACCTCACCTTGCATCCGGCCCGGTGCCATCTCAAGCACAGGGTCAGGGAGAGACACAAGCTTGCTGGCCGGCGGGCCTAGAGCATCAATGGGAACGCCACTGGCCAGGTAAGCAGCTGCTGGACTAAAGATATCGCGTCCATGAAAAGTCTGACTCGGTTCAGGCAGCAAGTATTCGGGGTTTGCCAGGATCGCCGCTTGGTGCGCCGCGACTTCCTTCAGCACATAACTCAGCACGCCGTTGTCCGGCGCAACATATGTGCCGTGCCCGGTTGCAACGGCGATAGGGTCACGGGCGGTGCCCACACCCGGATCGACAACGACGAGAAAGACCGTCTCTTTGGGGAAATACCGGTAACTCGTCGCCAAGATGTACGCAGCCTGACGGACATTCTGTGGCTCAATGGCGTGCGATATATCGATAAACTGTGAGGAGGGAGAAATAGCCGCCATAACGCCTTTCATGATGCCAACATAGGCATCCGCCAGGCCGAAGTCAGTTAACAAAGCGATAGGTGAATTTGCGTTCATGGGCCTGATTGTACCAGCGAACTTGACAACGGCAACTGCTTTGCTGGCAGGGCGGTGCTGCGGTATAATTTAGCGGGAACTGGCCGTAATTTGGGAGTGTCGTTATAATCTCCCACAAGACGAACATTCGTTCTTTTTTTGACGCTGCACCGGCTACTATGGGTCGCCGTTCTATCGGCCAGTTGACCTCATACGACCTGAACGTATATGGACCGACACCCACCGTTTGTGGTCATCCATGCGGGTGGCCTTTTGGGTGTTTATTGCTGGTAGCAATAAGCCACGTGGGAGGGTGCTAACGGTAGGAGGACTCTGTGGCAGATCGAATAACCCGGCAGACGGAAGAGAATATTCGCGTACTGGAAGGCCTTGAAGCAGTACGGATGCGACCTGGCATGTATGTCGGTGGAACCGACAGCCGGGCGCTACATCACATGATCTATGAAGTCGTTGACAATGCCATCGATGAAGCGTTGGCTGGCCGTTGTGATTATATTGAAATCGTGCTCAACGACGACGGATCAGTCACCGTCAACGATAATGGGGGTGGCATTCCCGTCGGCATCCACAAACAGACCGGTGTGTCAAGCCTCCAACTCGTCATGACCACCCTGCATGCCGGCGGCAAGTTTGACGCCGCGGCTTATAAAGTATCCGGTGGTTTGCATGGCGTGGGCGTCTCGGCTGTCAATGCCCTGTCAGATTGGCTCGTTTCTGAAGTGCGGCGCGATGGCAAGGTGTATCGCCAGGAATACCGCCGGGGGGTTCCCCAGACCGAGGTCGAAGTTGTGCGCGACATGGAACCCGGCGAGGCCACAGGCACGAAACATACGTTTCTGCCGGACTTCACCATCATGGAGCCCATTGAGTTTAGTTTTACTACCCTTTCACAACGCTTCCGCGAGATGGCGTTCGTCACGCGTGGGGTCACGATTACCCTGCGCGATGAGCGAGTAAAGCCCATCCCGCGCGTGATAACGTTCTACTTTGAGGGTGGCATTCGTTCGTTCGTGCGCTACCTGAATCGCAATCGCAAGGCGTTGCACGCACCGGTGTTTGTCGAGCGGGATGTTGAGATCGAGTTTGAAGAGGATGGCCGGGAATCAATTACCATTGGGGTCGAGGTCGCCTTCCAATATACCGACACCGCCACCACCACCGAGCTGTATTTTGCCAACACGATTCTGACCCCTGACGGCGGAAGCCACCAGGCCGGTTTGCGAGCCGCAATCACCCGCACGATCAACCTCTACGCTCGCAAAGCCAACCTGCTCAAAGAAAAAGACCGCAATTTCTCCAGCAATGACACGCTCGAAGGCCTGACTTCCATTGTGAGCATCAAACACCCCGATCCTCAGTTCGAGAGCCAGACCAAAGTCAAACTCATGAACCCGGAGGTGCAGGGAGCCGTTTCGCAGGTAACATCCGAAGCGTTCATGGAATTCCTTGAGGTCAACTCCCGCGACGCCAAGCGGATCGTGGAGCAATGCATGACCTCCATGCGCGCGCGTGATGCCGCCAAGAAAGCACGCGACCTGGTGAGGCGCGGGGCAAATTTGCTCGAAAACACCACGTTGCCCGGCAAGCTGGCCGATTGTTCGGAACGCGACCCCGCCCGCTCAGAGCTTTACATTGTTGAGGGCGACAGCGCAGGAGGTTCCGCCAAACAGGGGCGCGATCGCCACTTCCAGGCCATTT
This sequence comes from uncultured Anaerolineaceae bacterium, assembly GCA_964611395.1. GTDB lineage: Bacteria > Chloroflexota > Anaerolineae > Aggregatilineales > Aggregatilineaceae > CAZSXY01. The sequence continues at coordinate 8,909 of CAZSXY010000033.1, forward strand.
TGCCCTTGCGCGGCAAGATTCTCAACACGGAGCGTGCCCGTCTCAACAAGATTCTCGATAATAACGAAGTCAAGGCATTGATCTCGGCGCTTGGCGTCGGGATCGGTGACGATTTCAACCTGAAGGGGTTACGCTACGGGCGTGTGATCATCATGACCGATGCGGACGTCGACGGTGCGCATATCCGCACATTGCTGCTCACGTTTTTCTTCCGCTACATGACACCACTGATCACGAGTGGGCACCTGTATATCGCCCAACCCCCGTTGTATCTGATCCGGTCCGGGAAGACCAAACGTTATGCGTACAGTGAAGACGAACGCGAGCAAATCATCAATGCCTTGAAGAATCCAGAGCGTGCGGTTATCCAACGGTACAAGGGTCTGGGTGAGATGAATCCTGACCAGCTCTGGGAAACAACGATGGATCCGGCAAACCGCACCCTGCTTCAGGTCACTATTGAAGACGCTGCCGAAGCCGATCGAGTCTTTGATATGTTGATGGGCAGCAGCGTTCCTCCCCGGCGTCGATTCATTACAACTCACGCCAAACGCGCAACACTGGATGTGTAATTGCCGGACCTTAACCACCACCAAAACCCAATGGGGGATGCCTTTTACCCGGCATCCCCTTTTATGGCAGGCTAATAGCGGCCCCAGGCATCCCGAAAAGTTCGCCTGACCGGATCACGCCCTCAACCAGGGTTTTGCTCCTGTCTTACTGTTACATAACGATCGACCTACTCTGCATCTTCAGCCCTGGTTGATCGATCGAACTTATGGTACACTTCCGCCGCAATTGAAAGAAATTACGAGCTATCCGTGGCAACATGGCACACAACACCGCGAGAACTCACGACAGCCAACATTCCTGAACAATTCCCGCCCCCATTACGAACTGAACCCACCCGAACATGAGAAGCAGAAATGCTTCATCTGGGGTCGAACAGCTAAGGAAAGGAGAGATTGCGCAATTAGACACCGGGGATCGTCTAATGCGCCACTCATCATGGAGCATCTCATCGATTTCGATCTTAAGGAATTTATCGCGACCATCGGGTACATCGGTATCTTTTTCATCATTTTCGCCGAGTCCGGTTTGCTCTTTGGGTTTTTCTTGCCTGGCGATAGCCTGTTGTTCACGGCAGGGGTCATCGCCGGCAGCCAGGCTCTCCAGGAAACCCTCAAGATCGAACTGAGCTACCCCATCCTGGCTATCGGGTGTTTCATTGCAGCAGTAGCTGGCGACAGTGTGGGGTACGCGTTTGGCAATCGTGTTGGTCGCAACCTTTTCACGCGTCAGGACTCTTTGTTCTTCAAGAAAAAGTACCTGCTGCAAGCCGAATCTCTGTATGACAAGCACGGCGGGAAAATCATCGTGATCGCCCGTTTCATGCCTATCGTGCGCACATTCGCCCCCATCGTAGCCGGTATTGGCACCATGCATTACGGGCGCTTCCTCTCTTTCAACGTCTTTGGCGGGCTTCTCTGGGCTGTCGGCGTTACCAGTGCTGGATACTTTCTGGGTGAAACGGCTGACGGCTACCTGCTCCCTATTGTGGTGGGTATCATCTTCGTTTCGGTGTTGCCACCGGCTCTGCATGTTGCGAAAGACTACCTATCCGGGCGACGATCACGGCAAGCGAGCATACCCGAAGCTGAGTAGAGCATCGGGGCAATACATTCGCCAGGCACTTCTGTGAACGATAATTCGCGCGTGGTCGAGGCTGCGCGCGAATTGACTCCAACCCACAAGCCGGGTTATAGTCCTGGCAAGGGAATTCGCCTTAGAGCAAGGGATTGGGGTACCTATGTCATTCTTTGGCGGACGCAAACAACAATCCGAAGTCGCGGACTCGTTTCCGCCTGCCCCCACAGCATCACCCGCACGCCAGCCGGTTGGTTTCGAGACAATATTGGGAGCCCACGCCACACTCAAAGGAGACCTGCGCAGTCAAGGGAACGTGCGGCTGGATGGCACCTTTGAAGGCACGCTTGAAATTGATGGCAACGTGCTCGTTGGCGAAACGGCCAAAATTACCTCTGACATTCATGCCAAGAACGTTTCAATTGCAGGAGCGGTGCGTGGTAATGTCAGCGGGAAAAAGGTGCAATTGCTGCGAACGGCGCGCGTCTGGGGTAACATCACCGCCTCAGCGATTTCAACCGAAGAGGGAGCCTTCATCGAAGGCAAGATCACGATGGTCGCCCATGACGCCGCTCGCGGATTCGACGCGTCCGCCGTTCCGCTTCCAGAGGATGCCGTTACGCCTGAACAAGCTACCCCTGCCCAGTCGTCCCCAGCAGCCGATCAGGTTAGTAATAGTGACGCTTCGGGCAAAAATGATCGCTGAAAAAAACTCGCTGGCGTTTGTTCTGGGGCTTTGCTGGCAGCGCCAACATAATGATATAATCGTTATAGTTGTTGCTATCACACCATGATCCGGCTTCACACGGAAGATTTGGGTAACAGCACATGATAAAAGTCCTTATCGATAGCATCCGCATCAGCTTGATGTCACAGTTGCGGGTCGTCGTGTTAAAAGACCCTGTCAGCGGGAAATTTCTGCCTATCTTCATCGGGCCATGTGAGGCAGAAGCCATCGCGGTGAAACTGCAGGGGATGCAGGTCGAACGACCGCTCACTCATGATTTGCTCAAATCGGCGATCAGCGAATTGGGCGGACGGGTGCAACATATCGTTGTCAACGATCTACGGCATGACACATTTTATGCCCAGATCGTTGTCGAACAGAACGGCGAAACCCTGGTCATCGACTCGCGTCCCAGCGACGCCATCGCGCTTTCGGTGCGGCTTGACGTTCCAATCTACGTCGAGGAGTCGGTGATGGACCGGGCGGGCATCATCCCTGATGAGGAGATCGAAGGGGAAGCGTCGGAGTTGCCAGAAGCCGGAGATGGCGATTCGGCTGAAGAAGGCGAAGAACGCCTGAGCATCTTCGAAGACTTCGTCGAGTCCCTCGACCTCGATGATCTGGATCAGAACGAAGAGGACGACGAAAACACCTGATCGTCGTGCTGAGTCCGCCTGTAACACCTGAACGGGGCCGCTCGTGGCGAGCAGCCCCGTTTTGACACGGATCGCATATCCCTTTACAGTTAAGAATCACAACCACCTACGAGGCTGAATTATGAGTCAGGAAGCTGCGTCGATCCGGACCGATCAAATGGTTCCGCACAGTGTCGAAGCCGAAGAAGCTGTGCTTGGCTCGATCCTCATCAACCCTGAAGGGCTGTACGAGGTAGCCTCATTCCTTCAACCAGAAGATTTTTTCATTGTACGCAACGCCTGGGTTTGGGAAGCGATCTTGCGACTGCAAGAGCGGAATGAACAGATCGACTACGTAACCGTCGTCGAAGAACTCCGCCAGCAAAACCACCTCGAAGAAATCGGCGGCGCGGCCTATATCACCTACCTGATCAACCATACACCCTCAACGATCTACACCGAAACATATGGGCGCATTGTGGAGCGCTCCGCGCTCCGTCGCCGCATGCTCAATGCCGCGAGCACGATTGCCCAACTGGCTCATCAGGAAGATGCCGACATCAACGATGTCATCGACCAGGCAGAAGCAACACTGTTTTCCGTAACTGAGCGCCGGCTTCGCCAGGAATTGGTTCCCATCCGTAACGCCGTCGCCGATTATTACGACCGCATCGAGTACCTGTACAATCAAGAAACCGAGTCACTTGGTGTGCCCACGGGCTTTAATGACCTTGATGAGCTACTTGGGGGACTGCAAAAGTCAGACCTGATCATCGTAGCAGGCCGCCCCGGCATGGGTAAGACATCCTGGCTGCTGAACGTGGGGCATAATGCGGCAACGGCTGGTGCTCGCGTGGCCGTTTTCAGCCTGGAAATGAGCAATGAGCAGATCGTCCAACGCCTAATTTCATCTGAAACCGGCATCAGCACGCCTAAACTCCGGCTGGGACGGTTGAAAGATCGTGAGTGGGCTTTGTTTGTCGAGGCCATAGGCAGGCTGGGCAAGCTCAACATATTCCTGGACGACACGCCTGCCCTCACCCCTCTGCAAATGCGTGCAAAATGCCGCCGTCTCTATAGTGAAACCGGCCTGGACTTGATTATGGTCGACTACCTCCAGCTCATGACCGCCGGAACAGGTCGCAGCGATAACCGCGTCCAGGAAATCAGTTACATCTCCCGTCATCTCAAGCAACTCGCCCGTGAACTGAACGTCCCCGTGCTTGCTGCGGCGCAGCTTTCGCGTGCGGTCGAGCAACGCCAGGACAAACGCCCTCAACTGTCCGACCTGCGTGAATCCGGCAGCATCGAGCAAGATGCCGATGTGGTGATGTTTATTTACCGCGACGAGGTGTACAACGAGAACACCGAACGCCAGAATCAGGCGGATATTATCGTCGCCAAACACAGGCACGGACCAACCGGCAGTATCGCCTTATTCTTCCGAAAAGAGCTGACCCAGTTCGCCAACCTGAGCAAGACCGGTGTCGATCTGGCGGCCTTTTGATGCACCCACACGTAGAGAGATATTTCGATGGAGAAGTTCGACGGCTTCCCGCCCGGAAAAATCAAAACAACCCGGATTCCAAACCAGTTTTTCAGCGAATTGATGCCGGAAATCGACGACCTCGACGAATTGAAGCTAACCCTTTATGTATTTTGGGCGCTGCAACAACAGGAAGGCGAGTACCGTTACCTATCAGGCTCTGAGATTCTTCAAGACGAGCTATTCTTAAAAGCGATGGGCGGATCGTCTGATAGCGCCGGGGAAAAAGTGCAAAAGGCGCTGGAATGCGCAGTGAGCCGGGGAACCCTGCTTCATGTCCGCGTCGAGAGCCTGCGCGGTATAGAAGATATCTATTTTCTAAACACGACACGCGGGCGGAACGCGGTGCGGGCTATCGAAGCCGGACAATTCCATCCCGGTGATCGCGACACACCGATCATGCTCATCAAGGAGCGTCCCAACATCTTTACGCTCTATGAGCAGAATATCGGGGCGTTAACGCCCATGATCAGCGATGAGCTTCGCGCAGCAGAAGAAGAATACCCTGACACATGGATCGAAGAAGCCATCAAACTCGCTGTCGAACGTAACGCCCGAAACTGGCGCTATGTTCAGAGCATCCTCAAGCGGTGGCAAGCCGAAGGAAAAGACAGTGGAATCACTAAACGACCAACTCAAGCGGATCGCTACCGGTATATCAAAGGAGACTACTCCGACACCATCGACTACTGATGGCAAAGGAGAATCAGCAGACCCGTGCCCCATTTGCCACGGAATGGGCTTCGTCACCCGTGATGTCCCGATTGACCATCCGGACTTCGGAAAAGCATTTCCCTGCTCGTGCCAGCGCGACACACTCGAAGCCAGGCGTCGCCACCAACTCCGTGCGCTGAGCAACCTGGATGTCGTCGCCGACAAGACTTTCGAGACATTCCGGCTTGACCTGCCTAACCTCAGCGATGAGCAACTGGCAACATTGCGCATTGGTTATGACAGGGCACGCAGGTACGCCGAGAATCCGGAAGGCTGGTTGCTTTTGCAGGGCAATTACGGCAGTGGCAAGACACACCTTGCCGTCGCCATCGCCAACTACCGGTTAGCGCACGGTGACAGCGTGCTGTTCATGACCGTGCCAGACCTGCTGGACCATCTCCGCGCCACGTTCGGACCATCGTCTGAAATCGAGTACGACGAGCTATTCGAGCGGGTGCGCAGCGCGCCGCTGCTGGTACTGGACGACCTGGGCGCAGAAAGTCCAACAGCCTGGGCACAAGAGAAATTGTTCCAACTGATCAATCACCGTTACCTGCACCGGATCTCGACCGTCATAACCACCAATGCCGAGCTAACCAAGCTTGACCCGCGCATCCGCAGCCGGTTGGTGGATCGCCAGCTCACGCAAAGCATCAACATGTCATTGCCCGATTACCGCCGGATCGACTCGTCGGTCGAGCAAAGTATGCTCTCGAACCTGGGTTTGTATGGACACATGGTGTTCGAGACGTTTGACCTCCGCGAAGATCACCTGCCGGACATCGAACGTCGCAATCTGCGCCAGGCGTTCGAGGTTGCGACAGACTTTGCCCGCAACCCACGTGGTTGGCTGTTTTTCATGGGCGAGCATGGGTGCGGCAAGACGCATCTGGCCGCCGCCATCGCCAACTATCGCAGCGCCTTGGGCGAAGATGTCATTTTGGTGACAGTTCCGGACTTACTGGACTACTTGCGCGAAGCCTTCAACCCTGCAACGGGAGCAACTTTCACCGAGCGTTTTGACGAGCTGCGCCACACCCCCCTGCTGGTGCTCGATCAACTCGATTTGAGCAACGCGTCGTCCTGGGCGTTGGAGAAAATCCGCCAGCTCACCGATCACCGTTACCTGGCGCAGCTTCCAACCGTGTTCACTACAACCCAGGAACTCGACCAGCTTGACTCCATGGTGCGCAGCCGCGTTCTGGATACACGTTACTGCCATGTCTTCGCCATTCTCGCCCCGGACTATCGCGGGGGAGCCGTGAATCGGCGGCGGGCGACACCATAGTGATCACAAACAACACCCCCGGTGGGCAAAGTGACCTCTCCGGGGGTGTTGTTATTGTCTGAAAATAAAGGGAAACCGCGTCACGTCACTGGACACGTTCACCAAAGCGACGTTCGGTCCCCGATAGCAGGCGCACGATATTGGCACGATGGCGATAAAAAATCATCCAGCCAACCAGCAAGTATACGGTGTATACCGGATCCAGCATGCCCAAGATGACGAGTACTACAAACGCCACTCCCGCCACAGCCACAGCAGTCAATACCGCCAGTGATACGTAGCGCGTCAGGATGATGATGGCCGCACCAACGGCCAACGCCAGCGCCACCACCAGCGTCGGAGCCAGCAGCAAGAACGTCCCGCTTGCCGTTGCCGCCCCCTTGCCGCCTCGAATGCTTCCGGTTAACAAAGTCGCCAGAAGCGACCAGTTGTGTCCGGCAACTACGGCAACGGCCGCCAATACACTGGCTGCCGCCGGTTGATCGGCGGAAAGGTGGCGTGCCAGCATCACCGCCAGTACGCCTTTTCCTCCGTCAACAGCCCATACCAGCGCACCATACTTCGCGCCGCATGCACGGGCCACATTGGTAGCGCCCATGTTGCCACTACCTACGGCGAAAATGTCGACGCCTTTGGCGCGAGCCACGAGGTAGGCCGTTGGAAATGAACCAACCACATACCCTACTGCGATGATGAAAACAACCAGTCCAGACTCCATCAACCCAACCTTCCAATACTAGATAGAACCATCTAGATGCTACTATAAGAACACATGAATGCCCACTAGGATACGCACCATTTCACCAGTTTCCAAGCTCCGGCTGCGAACGACTTCATTCAAAGGAAAACTTGCCGGTCAACGCAGCAAACGGTAAAACTATTACGCTGGCTTATCTTTATCCTGATACTCGTCGAATGGCTTTATCCTATTGATGGAGTTTCTCGCCAGCTTGTCCACCATTTGATGACGAGGTATCCAACGTGAGTGCACCCTTTTCTAACCAAGTTCCTAATATCGTGGCCATCGACGACGACAACGAGTTACTTAAACTTATCGTCATGCTGCTCCGCCGCATTAGCGCTCAGGTCCACACATTTTCCGATGGCCAGAGTGCGCTGATCCACCTCCAGAATGATATACCCGATCTGGTTATTCTCGATCTCATGCTCCCAGACATTAGCGGGCTTGAGATATTGCGGACTCTGCGCGACAGTCGCCGGTTTGATCGAGTCCCCATTCTGATACTATCCGCCAAAGTCGACCCTGATACCATCAGGCAAGCCCTGGATTCCGGAGCCGATTCCTACGTGACCAAGCCGTACATAGCAAATACGCTGATTGGCAGGGTCAGGCTGCTGCTAAGCCAGGGCCGATCCAACCCGCCGTCCTCAGAAGCGTAACGGCCACTGCAGCAATGCCCGTAACCTGTGGCCTTAGACCCTCTTGATAGGTTGTGTATAAACCAGAATACTGCTAAGCTGGAACACTGAGAAACCGGAACAGAACTTTGTGGAGGTGGGAGCGGATGCGTCACTTCATCCGTTTGAGCATCTGGGTAGCGTGTCTGGCGCTGATCGTATTGCTGACAAGCTGTGATGAAGGGCTTGCTAACGAGCCATCTCCGGTATCTACTGAACAGGTCGCGCTCCAGATTCCAACACGCACCCTGGGGCCAATCGTTTCGTTTACCCCGCGTTTCACCGCAACACCGATCCCCAGCGCGACTTTTACGCCATCGGCCACACCCATTCCCACCGATACGCCGGTCCCGCCCACGCACACCCCCACCGACACCCCTACGCTGACCCCAACGGTGGAAGGAGTCATCCGCTCTACAGAGAATGTCAACCTGCGCGAGGGGCCGGGCATCAACTACGACATCGTGCGCAGTGTATCGCCCGGGACGGACTTGGGCATACTCGGTGTGCAAACCGACGCACGCGGGCGCGAATGGTATAAGGTGGCCTATACGGACGATGACGGCGAAGTCCTCCACGCGTGGGTATTTGCCGCCCTGATAGATACGGACTTCGAAAGTCTGGTGGGATTGACCGAAACACCGCCAGCCACCAGCGCCGCCGCCCCAACGGTTGTTCCAAACCGTGTTGACATCCTGGCATACTGCCAGCAAAAGGGCGTACGCCCTCCCTCCCCCAAGACAAGCGATAATGTTTTCATCGAGTGGAGTTGGTACGTATCCCATCCAGAATACATGGATGACCACCTGGAACATGCCACATACGATGTGCACCTGGACGGCAAACCGCTTGAGAACTGGACGCGCTTTGCGACCGATATGAAACTCGAAGCCGGGGTCTATATCATTTACTGGTATTACCCCGTAGGCCAGCTCGATCCCGGTGAACATCGCGTGGATTTCCGCTTGACGTGGGACACGTCAATCACCGACGGATACGCGCAATTTGGCCCAGGAACAGCGCGCGAGGTCGATGAGGGTTCCTGCACCTTTACAGTTATCAAACCCTGACGCTCCACATTGTTCCGAAGCATAAACCTGTGACAATCCGCGTCCTCGTTGCCGCCAGACGGCCTGACATACCCTCCCGACTCAAGCGGGGGGCAAACCGGACTTTTCGAGCAGATGGACTTCACGTATTATTGTGTGATAGGTTCGGTCGCCGCGTGCATACGTGAGGAATCGATGGTTAAACCAGACTGGGACGAGCTAACCGAACAACTCCGAGATGCTCCAAACCCTAAGGCGCGACGGAAAGCATGCCAACGGCTGGCAGCAACGCGTGATCCCGAAGTCATTCCCTTCTTGAAGAACGCCTATTTGCAAGATGAAGATGGGCGTGTGCGCGACGCAGCACGCGATGCTTTAGCATTTTTCAAGGCGCAACAAGAAGGCAAGAACGTTCGCCGATTCCCCATCAGCGACCGGGCGCTAAAAACAGTGTTAAGCCTTCTATTCATCCTGTTCCTGGTATCTGCTGGCTTGAATGTTCGCAACGCCCTATCAACCAAAAGTGGCAATGACGGCGACCGCCCTGGCTCAATTTTTGACCAGGCTCCGACCAACCGCACAGCTCTCGTTACCCTCATCCGCCAGAGGTTAACCGAAATGCAAGACCTGGCCTCCAACTTGCAGGGCGAGATTGCGCGTTATAATGACACAAGCCACCTGGCGTGCGACTTTGATTACCAGGCCCCACCCCCAATCGCACTCGCCGAAATAGACCAGATCACCTATCCGGATTTGCGCATCATCGCCGGACGTGTTGATGTAACGCTTCCGGCGGCACAGAAGGCGATCATCCTTCTCAACAGCGCCTGTATCGACCCCGCCAAACAGATAGAGCGTGTCCTGCAAGCCGCAATGGAATTGGATAAAGTCAACGTACAACTGGACGAAGCGGAAACCCTGCTCCAAAATGCCATCGCCAACCCCGCTCCGACCGTAGGGCCAACCGTCACGCCTCTTCCAACGCGCACACCAACCAGCGTCCCAACCAGCACACCGCGCCCATCACCGGATAGCATGGCTCCGGCGGTTACGGAAGCGCCGCCGACCACGGTGATGCCGTCACAGACACCACGCCCATCAGCGACACCAACCAGCACGCCAACAATCACCTATACACCCTCGCCCACTGCGACGCTCCCATTCCCCAACCTGGATTACAAGTCCATTTTGCGGGAACTGCGAACGCGATACATTGTCATGGGCGACCTGGACAATAACTACGGTACGGGCATTATCGACCAATGGATAAGCGCTCAGTTAACGGGTCAAAACACAACCAGCTATTGCCAACTGGAAGCCTGGCCAGCGCCGTTCACTTTCACACCTGAGCAACGCGCTATTTTAGACGCCCCCGACGTTGCCGACCCGATGCTCGAAGAAGCTGTCCGGCTGCAACAGGAAGGGCTGGCGCTGGCCAACCAGGCTCGCGCCCTGTTTGAAGCTGATTGCTCGCAGGGCACGCTGGTAAATTCGGCGGAAACCGGCCTGAGCCTGGCCAACGACGCATTGCTTAAACTCGCCCAATCGCAAAACCTCTACGACACCATACGCGCGAGACCTTAACCATGATCACGGCACGAAGGCACATCCGCAGTTTCATTACAGCCCTGCTGATGATGTGGTTCCTTGTCATGGCAACGACGTCCGCTGCCCAGGGAGGAAGCGGAACCACGACCACCAGCGGCACGACCATCCACGTTGTCCAGCGCAACGAGAATCTGTTTCGCATTGCGATGAGGTACGGCACGACCGTCGAAGCTATCGCTGCGGCTAACGGAATCACCGATCCCCGGTACATCAGCGTGGGGCAACGCCTTTTGATTCCCAACGCCAGTGAGAACACGCCAGGAACGCTTGTCACGTACCGTGTCCAACCTGGCGACACTCTGGATACCATTGCCCTGCGTCACCAGACCACAGCCGAGAACATCGCCTCCGCCAATCACGTCACCAACCCCCACCAGCTATTCATAGGGCAAGAACTGACCATCGGTCACGGGGCCAGTGAAGGCGAAGACCCTACCATTCAGGCTATTCATAGAGTACAACCCGGCGAAAATGTGCTGCGCGTGGCGCTTCGCTATCACATTCCCTGGATCACACTGGCTCAGGCGAACGGTCAGGCTGCAATCCTGCCGCTATTCGCCGGACAACGCCTGCGCATACCGGGTCATTCGGATGACGCCAGACTGCTTGATCTGCCGGAGCCGCTGACATCATTTACACTGACCCCTTCGCCAGCCATTCAGGGGAAGACGCTCAGCCTCCACCTGACAACAAGGGGGCCTGCTTCGCTCACAGGGACGTTCATCGGCTACCCTGTCCAGTTCGTGACGCACGACTCCAACCAGCACAACGCCCTGTTCGGAATTCATGCCTTTACGGATGCAGGCATCTATCCGCTGGAATTGACGATCACCGGGCCAGAAGGCCAGCGCACCACCCTGCTATTCAAGGTTCGCATTGACGAAGGCGGCTACGGAACCGAAACCATTTCCCTGGATACACAACAACAAGACTTGCTCAATCCGCAGGTCACTGAACCCGAATGGGAACTCATCGCCCGAACAATGAGCACGTTCACTGCCCAACGCTATTTCGACGGGCTGATGGGCCTGCCGTCCACCGGCGCGATCACGTCGCGGTTCGGGACGCGACGCGCCTACAACGGTGGCGCTTTGAGCACCTTTCATAGCGGCACAGATTTTGGCGGGGCACCGGGTTCGTCAATTGTCGCCCCGGCAGCAGGCGTGGTTATCCTGGCCGAGTCATTGCCTGTACGCGGCAATGCGACCGTTATCGATCACGGGTGGGGTGTCACAACTGGTTACTGGCACCAGGCCGAGATTCTCGTCAACGTGGGTGACGTGGTAACGCCAGGACAGGTGATCGGAACCGTGGGATCAACCGGGCGCTCGACCGGCCCGCATTTGCATTGGGAGATGTGGGTAAGTGGTGTTCAAGTGGACCCGATGCAGTGGGTTCAGCAGCCGTTTCCTTAGCCGGAGAAACTCGCCATGCCCGCCCATCACAGCCAACGGCCACTCATTGAACCAACGCGAGTCTATTCACGCGCAGAAGTTGCCGAAATACTCAATGTAAGCCTGAGCACCGTAAAACGCATGCTGGCCAACGGCCACCTACGTGCCAGCCAGCCACCAGGGTTGCGGCGTGTCTTCATCACCGGCCAGGCTATTTTAGACATGCTAGCCAACTATGAGGCTGGCAACAGGAATGCCCGCCTCGCCAACGATTCAACCCCCGCACAAAAAATAGGTGGCAAGCGCGATTCGGCCAATCAATAGCCCAGGCTCGACCGAATCAAGGAGGCAATGGCGACAATAATCGTCACAAACACAATGACAACGGTGACGGCATCCTCGCCAAAACTAATGACCCCGACCAGCAATAAAGCGAATACCGCGATCACTAGGGCAGTCAACAGGCAGCTACATGTGACCATCCACCGCGAAAGCCTGCCAAGCAACCCCGGCACTCTTTCGAAGCGATCGTCTCGTCCCAACAATAGGTTCAGGAAGTCCACTAGCTCCCCCTCGATTGTGCTACAGCCCGCTTAAACAGGTTCCGGGTTCCCCTCTGGTAAAAGCTCGTAATCGTGCGTTAGATCGACGGCATGGCGCAGCGTAGCCGAGACAGAGCAATGCTTTTCGTGCGACAGGCGAATCGCCTGGGCCACATCGCGCTCCGAAATACCCTCACCGCCAATGACATAATGCACGTGAATATGCGTAAATGGCCAGGGCGGCGTGTTTTGCTGCTCGCCTTCAACTTCCACGCGCAGGTGAAAGATCTTCTTGCGTTTCTTGGTCAGAATATTGACGATATCATATACCGTGCATGCGCCCAATGAAATCAACAGGAGTTCGCTGGGTTTCATCCCAATGCCATTGGCTTCATCCGGTGCTGAAACGACCACCGAGTGTTTGGTGCTATCCGTGCCAACGAATTGCAGTTCCTGCACCCAGGTAACTGTTGCTTTACCCATAATCCCCCTTCACCGTTTCCGTAGGAGCGAATCGCACTCACCATCCTGCCGAATTATACCGGCAAGCGCAATAAATGCGCACCTCTAACGAAATTCTGTTAGAAACGTAGCCTGTTTTCCGGTATGATGTGCGTAGATGGGAGCAACCAGCACGGGCAGGCTGCATCTAACTGGGTGTTAATCATCGACAGCAGATTAAGGATGGATGTCATGCCTCTGATGGATCACGATACGCAGCAACAGGTGCGCGAACTGCTAGCGGCGGTAACTGCACCGGTTACGCTCGCGATGTTCACCCAGGAATTTGAATGCGGCTATTGCAAAGAGACTCGCCAGATCATCGAAGAAGTGGCCGGGTTGTCTGATCGCGTTGCGGTCGAGATACACGATTTCGTGGACAATGCCGATGCCGCCGAGAAACTCGCCATCGACAAAATCCCAGCCATTGCCGTCCTGGGCGAAAACGGCAAGGACTACGGCATTCGCTTCTTCGGGATTCCTTCCGGTTACGAGTTCACTTCCCTGCTGGAAGCCATCATTCTGGTCGGCACAGGTGGGCTTGACCTGCACGAATCCACGCAAGCGTTTCTCGACAGCCTTGAAGCGCCGCTGCATTTGCAGGTCTTCGTGACTCCTACCTGCCCTTACTGTCCGCGTGCCGTCACGTTGGCGCATCAACTGGCATTCGCGTCAGATAAAGTCAAGGCGGACATGGTAGAAGTTACCGAGTTCCCGCACTTGGGCCAGAAGTACAGCGTCATGGGGGTTCCGCGCACGGTCATCAACAAGCACACATACATCGAAGGCGCTGCCCCTGAACAGATGCTCCTGGAGAAGTTAAAGGCCGCTGCCCAAAACTAAACGGGCAGTCGGAATCTTTGCCACGACCGGGCAATAGACCGGTTGTGGATCGAATTGGAACAATTCTACTCAACGTGTTAAGGAGAAAAGGTCAAATGGGCAACAAGATCAATATCGAACCCCTGGGCGCACGCGTTCTCGTTCTGCCGATCGAAGGGGAGACGCAATCACCTGGTGGCGTTCTGCTGCCCGAAACCGCCAAGGAAAAGCCGCAGCAGGGCACCATCGAAGCCATCGGTGACGGGGAAGAAATGACGACCGATCTCAAGGTGGGTGACCGCGTGCTGTTCCCAAAGTACACTGGCACGGAGATCAAGTATCAAGGCCAGACGTACTTGCTGATGAATGAGGATGACGTGCTGGCTCGCATCAAATAAGCGACGCTTCACGTACTCCAAACACGCTTGACCGGGTGATCCCAATAGAATCACCCGGTTTGTTTTTCCGGCAGGCTGGTATAACCAACGCAGGGAATAGTACAATGTAGTAAAGGGACAAAAAAGCGATCAAGCGGGATGAGACGACCATGACTCTGTCATCAGATGAAATCGACAGCCGGCCCTCGCCCATTGCAGGGCGATGGTACCCCGGCGACCCGACACACCTGGCCCGCACAGTGGACGAATTCATCGCCCGGGCTGAGGTGCCACCGATCGCCGGACAGATCATCGGCGTTCTCGCGCCACACGCAGGGCACCGCTATTCTGGCCCGGTGGCAGGTCATGCATTCAAGCCGGTCGTGGGGCTTGACATGGACGTTGTGGCTCTGATCGGGCCGTCCCACCACCCGTACAACGCTCGCGTGATTTCTACGGGCCACAACGCCTACGAAACACCATTGGGCATCGTCCCGGTAGACCAGATCACGCTGGACGCATTAGCGCAACACCTCCCCATCCACCGGGTACGCGCCGACGTAGAACATTCCCTGGAGATTGAGTTGCCGTTCTTGCAACGTGCGCTTGGCAATTTTCTGCTGATCCCACTGGCTTTAATGGATCAATCCTTCGCCACAGCCATGACACTAGGCCGTGCACTGGCGCATGAGTTGCAAGGCAAAAACGCGCTGCTCGTCGCCAGTTCGGACCTGTCGCATTTCTACCCCCAGGCCATCGCCAACCAGTTTGACAAAGCCGTGCTTGATGCCGTCGCCCGTCTTGATCCACAAAGCGTGATCGAAGTAGACGAAAACCAGCAGGGCTTCGCGTGCGGGCGTGGGGCGATCGCCGCCGTCATGATCGCGGCACAACTACTAGGTGCGGATACAGCCACAGTCGTCCACTATGCAACGTCGGGCGACATCACGCATGACTACCGGCAGGTTGTGGGCTATGGAGCCGCTGTCTTCTATAAGCGCTCCACTCACCTCCCCCAATCATGATCACAGCATCCGTCGATGTTTGCTGAAGTAGCCGTCAATCGCCGGGTTCGTGGAACATTTCATTACCACATCCCCGATCACCTGGCTGGGCAAATCGCGCCTGGCCACCTGGTAAAGGTTAGTTTTGGGCCTGCCCACACCACGGGCATCGTCGTGGCACTTCACCAGCACGCCCCTATTCCGGTGACCAAGCCAATTCTGGAGCGCCTTGACCCCGAACCGGTGGTCACCCGCGCGCAGCTTGCGCTGGCACGCTGGTTAGCCGATCAAACGCTATCACCCATTGGCCTGTGCCTGTGGCTGATGTTACCGCCCGGCATCGCCAAGCGCGGCGACGTGCTCTATACCCTGCTCGATGCCGATGCCGGCGATTTATCGCCGGTCCAGATTCGGCTGGTCAGCCTGCTTCACCGGCGCGGCCCACTGCGTGGCCGCCAGATCAAGCACGCGTTGCCACGGACACGCTGGCAAAACGCCATGGCAGGACTGGTTCAACGCGCTGTCGTCCGGCAGGAACCGGTGCTAGAGCCACCTGACGTTGGCCCTAAGAGAATCCAGACTGTCCAGTTGGCCATCACGCCGGAGCGCATTGCTGACATTGCGCCGCGCTTGGGGCGCGAGTCGCGACGAGCCAATGTGATAGAAGTCCTGTTGGCTGCCCCCAAACACCGGCTAACCATGAGCCAGGTCATGACCGCGGTAGGCTGCCGGGAGGGTCCCATCAAGGCGCTGGTAGAAGCTGGCGATTTGCACCTGACACCGCAAGAAACCTGGGTCGAGCTTGCCGTTTCGCCTGAGGAAATCGCCGTGCACATCGCTTCAGGCACATACGATCGCGCCAAAGTCCAGAAGAAGACCCTTGAGCAATTGCTGGAGAATCGCGGGCCGCTCCCGGCCAGCGAACTCAATGCGGGGGCGGTCGGACGCCTGCGGAAAGCGGGCACCGTTCGCCGGTGGAAGGAACCCACTGCGGTCGAGCTGGCACTTTCGCCTGAAGAAGCCCTGGCACGAATTATTGAGTTGCGTGGCGGGCAACCCTATCTGGCAATCTTGGAGTTGATCGCACAACACCCAGACCCGATGCCGGTGCGCACGATCACCCGATCAACCAGCACCACGCTCAAGCACCTCAGGCAACTGGCCGATGACGGGTTAGTCACCCTGGGCGACAAAGAAATCTGGCGTGACCCCCTCGGTGATCAGGAATTCATCCCCACCGTTGCTCCCCCGCTTACGGGTGAGCAGCGCCGCGCCTGGGATACAATCCGGCACTACATGGACACCGTGCATTGGGGTGACGTTTCACCTTATACCGAGACATCAGGCGTATTTCTGTTACACGGTGTGACCGGATCGGGCAAAACTGAGATCTACCTCCGAGCAGTCGAACACGCACTGGCCCAGGGCCGCCAGGCCATTGTCATGGTTCCGGAAATTTCGTTGACCCCGCAGACCGTCCGGCGATTTGCGGCGCGCTTTCCGGGGCGGGTTGCGATTGTCCATAGCCGCCTGACGCAAGGGGAGCGCTACGACACCTGGCGACGTGCCCGTGCGGGTAACATTCACGTGGTTATCGGGGCACGCTCCGCCCTGTTCACCCCATTGCCAGATGTCGGACTCATCATCCTGGATGAAGAACACGACGACAGTTACAAACAATCACCGCCCATCGCCTCCCCCTATTACCATGCGCGAGAAACGGCCATCGAACTCATGCGCATCACGCGGGGGGTGGTGCTGCTGGGCAGCGCAACGCCTGAGGTTGTCACATACTTTCGCGCAGAGCGCGGGGATTATCACCTGCTGACACTTCCCGACCGGGTGATCGCGCACCGGGAACGCATTGCCGAACAGATACGCCAGCTTAACGCGCCGGAAGCCCGTTACAAGCCAACCGATGCCGCCGAAGCGATCGCCACCGAATTACCCTTCGTCCACGTCGTCGATATGCGAGCAGAGCTACGGGCTGGAAACCGAAGCATCTTCAGCCGGAAGCTACGCACCGCCTTGAACGAAGTCCTTGCTCGCGGCGAACAGGCCATCCTCTTTTTGAACCGCCGGGGCACAGCCACGTTCATCATGTGCCGGGACTGCGGGTACATTGCCATGTGTCCACGATGCAGCACCCCCCTGACGTATCACGGCCCGCGCGAAGCGCTCCTCTGTCATTATTGTGGCTACACCATCGGGCACATCACCACCTGCCCGGACTGCGGCAGCAAGCGCATTCGGCACTTCGGGCAGGGAACGGAACTAGTTGAAAGCGCCGTGCACGAGGAATTTCCGCAAGCTCGCACACTGCGCTGGGATCGCGATACCACCATTGGGCGCGATGCACATGACGTCATTCTGCGCGACTTCGCCGACCACAAAGCCGACATTTTGATCGGCACGCAGATGATTGCCAAAGGACTCGATCTGCCCCAGGTCACATTGGTGGGGATCATTTCTGCAGATACAGCATTGGGCTTGCCGGACTACCGGGCGAGTGAACGCACATTCCAACTACTTACTCAAGTGGCCGGACGCGCAGGGCGTGGTGCCCTGGGGGGACGTGTAGTGTTGCAAAGCTATATGCCGGAACACTATGCCATACGCGCAGCGGCGGAGCACGACTACACGACATTTTACCGCCAGGAAGTAGCCTACCGGCGCGACCAGCTTTTCCCGCCATTCCGGCGGTTAGCTCGTCTTGTATTTCAGTATCCCACACCAGAACGGGCCGAGACTGAAGCGCAACGCGCCCGCCTGATGATTGAACAGCGCATCACCACCGGCCAATTCACTGCCACCGACATCATCGGCCCGACGCCGTGCTTCTTTGCGAAGCGCAATAATCTCTATCGCTGGCATCTGGTGGTGCGCAGCGCGAACCCGGTAGCGTTATTGGCGAATCTGGATATTGCTGAGGGATGGTTTGTAGACGTTGACCCCGTCGACATGTTGTAAAATAAGAGGCAACCAAACGGCCATTGTGCAACGCAGACCGCATCAAGAACAGGAGTAACCAATGAGCCAATCGTCAGAATGGGTCAGTCTGGGAGAGGCAGCTCAGATTATCGGCGTTCATCCCGCTACCATTCGCAATTGGGCCGAGCAAGGTGAATTACCCTTTCGGCGCACCCCAGGAGGACACCGGCGTTTTCGGCGCGCTGACCTTGAACAATGGCTGGCGGCTCGCCGCGCAACTCAACCCACCGAAGCCCAGGTCATCGTGCAAAGCGCACTGGGACGCGCACGCCTTGAAATCAGCCACTCGGAGGAACTCTCCAACCTCGCCTGGCATGAACGCCTGAGCGTCGAGGCACGCGACACCATGCGCCAGCAAGGGTTGCGCTTAATGGATGCCCTGATCGATTACCTGGCCGAAACCGATGCCAATCGCGGTCTCCAGATTGCTCACGATACGGGAACAACCTACGGGAATCTGCTCAAAAGCCAGGGGTTAACGCTGTCGCAGGCGTTGCAGGGGTACTTTTACTTCGTAGACTTTCTGCTGGATGCCGTGCTGCAACTGGCAGAAACCAGCGCAGCGCGTACAACCACGATCTGGGGCGAGATGCTCCGGCAAGTCAACCAGTTCACCAGGGAAACCCTGCTGGGCATGATCGACATCTACGAAAAAGACTGACGAACGTTGGGGTTTGAAGCAGAGGACAACGCGCGTCGGGGCGCGTTTGTTGTTATGGCCAGGCAGCCATCACTCAATCGCTGGACGGAACCGGATCGTGACGGGGAAACGGTCGTGTGCCGGCACGCGTCAGGATCACGACACCCAACCCGACTGATCCCAGGACGGCTGTCGCCAGAATCCCGATCCAGGCGGTAAACCAAAAGACACTCCACATGCGCAGCAGCAAAACCAGCGCCACGCCGCCCACCGCCGCGGCGACCATACGCGGCTGCCGACCCAGCCCTAGCACGCGCAACAGGTAAACGCCGAAGGGGCCAGCAAGAGCCACCCATCCTAACACCGACGACACACCAATGACCAGCCACCCCACGATGAGTAGCGGAAGCAACACCACCGGCAAGACAAGCAGCAACGAAACGACATAAACAGCCGTAAGCCCTGCTGCCACCAGTAACGTGAGAAATCCAATGCCGCCAGCAGTGCCGGGAGTCTGGAACACCGACTCCGACATGCGGACGAGGTGGCGCGGAAACATGACCGTAATCAGTGCCGCCAACGCCCCGAAGAACAACGCGCCCACAATTGCACTGCTGACTCGAAACCACAGGCTTTCACGCCAGGCATCCCACCCGGACTCGATGACATTCACGGCGCTGACACTACCGCTATCCGCACATTTTTCCAGGATTTTGCCATCAATGGTCGCCAATGGACTTCGATCAAAGTCTTTAACACAGATCACCAGGTCGCCGACAACCTGAGCGTTTCCACCAACCTCCAGGCGATCGGCTATAACGACGACATCCCCCTGAACCTCTCCATCCAAGACCACGTTACTACCCAGCAACGTCATCGTGCCTGTCACGAGACTTCCGGGTTCGAGAAAAATATCCGACGCCAGCACAACCTGGTCTGCCGACACGCGCTCGCCAGCCCGCAAAGTATACACTTCCCCCACCCTAAACCCGGAAACCTCGGCGGCATCACCGGTACATGCCGTCGCCAGCAGCATGATCACTGCCATTGCAGCCAGCGGCAACAGCACACGTTTTTGCGGTCGTGGGAACTTCATGGCGTCATCAATTCTCCCCGGTATATGCTCGGACTGGCCTAGAACCTGGAACGTCGCCGTACCAGTTGTTTATTGAACAGATGCCGGAGCAACCAACCCCAGAACACAGTCGTCACCACTACAGTTAGGAAGAGCATCGTTACAACCAGTCGTTCGCCTGCAACATCTTTAACGCGCTCACCCAGGTCAACGATCAATTCGGCCACATAGCTGGCCGCACCGAGAACGGTCTGAAACACCGCGTGGAGCGCCCCAGGATCGGCAACGACACTTAACACGGCAAACAACGCCACAGACAAAACGGGTATTGCCAGGATAGCCACGGCAACCAGGCCCAACGCGACCCCAGCGCTGAGTTCACGCCGCATGAACTCTGGCGTTGCTATCGCCATAATCGCGGCCATAACCCGATCGGCGAAGCCACGCGGCGGCGACACCATCGGGGTTGTGTGCAGCAATTCGTCCGTCTGGCGCAGGCGCTCCCACTGCTCGCTGCTCGTCTCAGACTCTTGAAGGCGAGCATGCATCCGCGCCATGTCATCCTCCGGCAGCGCGCCATTCAGCGCATCGTTCATTTGTTGTCTTAAGTCCGCTTTTTTAGGGGTCATCAGGAACCTTCCACAGCAGGATCGAGAGCAGGCATAGGGTGCGACTCCAGATGATTAGCCAGAGCCTGACGTGCACGAAATAGGCGACTCTTAATTGCGCTTTCCGTAGTGTCGAGCATGTCCGCAATCTCGGCGTAGGACATGTCATACCAGTAACGCAACACGACCGCCAGGCGATAATCGGGGCTGAGTTCTTCTAACAACTCCTGAACCAGCACATTTCGTTCATTGGTTAACGTTGCTTCCTCCGGCCCCGGTATGTCACTGGTCAGCGCCGGGTGTGGCGGCAACGGCTCTTCCAGGGACAACCACATCAAGCGCCGACGACGCAACCGGTCAATGCAATGATTCGACGTAATCGACAACAACCAGGTTTTAAACGACCGGCTCATGTCATACCGGTCCAGATGGGTATATGCCCGCAAGAATGCTTCTTGCGCGGCATCCTCAGCTTCTCGCCGTTCGTTCAACATGCGATACGCAAGGTTAAACACATCACGCTCATAACGCTGGACGAGTTCCCCAAAGGCTTGCGGATCGCCGGCAAGCGTTCGCTGCACCCACAGGGAATCGCTATCTTGGCTCACAATGAGTACCCTACCTGGTCGAACTAACTGTTGCCCCTACTATCATGATATACGTAGATCACTTGCAGCGGTTGCAGGCGCTACAAGGCCCGACTTCGCACTGTGATAGAATGAAACTTCGCAGTAGAATGCCGGGGGAATATACTCGGTTTTTCATGCCCATGACAACTCATGTAAAGGAACCAACCAATGGCCGTCATTTACCGTGATGCAGATGCCGACTTGGGGCTGCTCATCCAGCGCACGATCGCCGTGCTGGGCTACGGCAACCTGGGACGCTCCATTGCCCTGAACCTTCGCGATAGTGCTTTCTCAGTACTGGTCGGCAACCGGGACGATAGCTACGCTGACCAGGCCTATCGCGATGGCTTCGAAGTCACCTCCATCGCCGCAGCAACGGAACGCGCCGACCTGCTGTTCATGATGCTCCCCGATGAAGTGGCTCCCCAGGTCTATTTGCAAGACATCGCCCTGAACCTTCAAGGGGGTGACACGCTCGTTTTTGCATCTGGTTATAATATTTCCTTCGGGTTCATCGAGCCGCCGCCGTTCGTCGATGTTGTGCTCGTCGCCCCTCAGGCTATCGGCTCCCACGTGCGCGAAGGCTACGTCGAAGGAAACGGATTCCCCAGCTTTGTCGCAGTTGCCCAGGACGCATCAGGCGAAGCATGGGCGCGGGTCTTGGCCGTAGCAAAGGCGCTTGGCGCGTTACACCAGGGCGCACTTGAATTGACGTTCCAGCAGGAAGCCGAACTCGACCTGTTTACGCACCAGGCACTACTGCCTGCATTGTACAGCATTCTCCAAACCGCGATTGAAACGCTTGTCCGCGAGGGCTTCCCCCCCGAAGCCGTGAGCACAAGCCTGTACCTGTCCGGGGAGCTGGGCTACATCATTTCCAAATGGGCAGAATTGGGTGTACTCGACAGTCTCGCCATGCAGTCACACACGGCGCAATATGGCATTCTCTCGCGCATCGAGCGCTTTCGTGAGGTCAAATACAACCGGCCAATGGAATCGATTCTCGATGCCATCCGGCGCGGCGACTTTGCGCAGGAATGGGCCAATGAATACGCCGACGGCTACCCTCGTTTGAATGCGCTCCGGCGCAACCTTGCCGCGCAACCCGCCTGGAAACAAGAAACCGACATGCTACGCACCCTCAGAGGGAAGCAACCCGCCGATCACCCTGATCAGGAAGAGTGATGTGCGCCGGGATTAAAAGGGCGGACTAGATCGGTTCGATATGAGCTTCAGTCCAGGCATCATAGCGACGCCGAAGTTCAGAAACCACCGGGCCGACTCGCCCGCCGCCCACCGCTTTGTCGTCGATTCTGGTGATCGGCACAATTCCCCGGCCACTGCTGGTGAGCATCGCTTCGGTCAAACGTGGGAGATCGCGCCTATGCACGGCAGTCATGCGAACGGGCAGGACGGCTGGCGCAAGTTCGCAAATCGCCCGCCTTGTGATCCCTTCCAGCACGCCTTCGCCCGCCGTCCACAGCGCGCCATCAAGAATGCCGTAAAAATTACTCGAAAGCCCCTCCAACAAACGTCCGTCGTCCGCCACGAGCACTGCCTCATATACCCCATCCGGCAGATTGCTGGCCGTCAGGCGTCGGATGGACATCCAATCCGTTGTCTTGACAACCGGGTTCTCGCGCACGAGCGGTGTGGTGATAACATGCGCCCCCTCGCGCATGATCGATTCCGGCACCGGGTGGTATGGCTCCAAAGCGATATAAATCCAGTCTGGATGTTCTTTAGCAATGGTAATCCGAAACCTCGCATCCGGATACCCGGCTTGGTGGAGCAGATCACGCAACGCGGCACGTAGCCGCTCGCGATCCAACTTCGCCGGCATGTTAATCAGAAGTGCCGATTGCTCCAGCCGGTCAAGGTGAGCGTCTAGCAACAAGGCGTGAGCACCATGAAACGTCCGAGCCACGGTATACACCCCGCGCGGCTCATGATCAACGGCTTCGGCTAACGAACGAACAGCATAGGGTGTGGGCACAAGGCCTGTCGGTTTGAGAATGTGGGTCGGGATCATTGCAAATGGGTTTGTCATGGGGGCACTGTCCTTGCCGGAACGCGTTGGGACACAACCCCGCAATCATACACCATTTTTTAGCGCGGATACACGGCAATAACTACCGGCAAACGATCGAGTGCTGGAAAGATTTCCGCCATGCCCGGAGCATCAATCACCATCCCCGCGGAACGCCCGCCATCAAGCGCGAAGGCCACCTCCAGATCAAGCCCCGAACCGAGTAACCATCTCTGCAAATCGTTCAATGACACAAGATTATGCGTCATCCCGAACACGATCCGCCCGCTGCGATCCTGACCAACCCACGTACGGCGTGCCCGTTCGTTAAACCCCTCCCCTTGCGGCGCTATGATCCCTCCCGTCTCGATCAACATCGGAAATGCCTGTACCGCCTGGGCCAAGGGTTCGCCCCCGTAAGGCTCGCTCACCAACGAACGCACGCGCACTGCATCCGCGGATACCTGCAACATGCCCCCAAAACCCGCAAACGTCCGGCCATAGAACCGCCCATCAGCCACGATCAGCCCCAACGCATGATCCGACTCATCGAAAAACGCCCCGTTTACAATGACGTGGGCGTTCGGGAGTGAGCGATGCCACTGATCAAGTGTCCGTGCCACGCCGGGCGAATAGTGAACGCGGATCGTTACCGCATCCGGATCGATTCGAACCAGCACAGCCTTGCCCCTGGCGAGCAAAGAAGCGGTGGGCATCTCGACATCGCGCCGCTCAATACCTGGGGCAATAGTCCGCCAGCTCGACGATGTACCGGCATCTACCGGCGCGACCTGGCTGCTTGCAGCGTTTCCAGCGCTCCACACCAGGTTGCAGCCTGCCGTCAACACAGCGAACAGCCAGGCAAGAATCACCCTGATGCGACATTTTTTCTTTAATCGGAAACGGCTCATTCGCGGGATTCATCCTCCTCATGCCTGGAACGGCGACGCTCTAACAGGCGCGAAGCCAGCGTTCCGGCATCATCCGGTGTTCTAGAGGGCGACGAAAACGAACGCGTGGTCGCTCGTCTCGTCTGATCATCGTCTCCGGGTAACGGTGACAACGGTTCGGGTTGCCGATCATGTGTCGCATCGTCTGCGACATCCTGTGACGAAATACGCTGGCTATCTCGCGCGCGTCTTTTTGCATCCAT